>SYAB01000201.1 GCA_005787665.1 Actinomycetota bacterium | reverse complement strand
GAAGGGCACCGGGCCGGGCGCACCATCGGCTCTTGCCATATCGAGAAGCTGCACAACCTTGAGTCACTACCCGCCGACGGTTTCGAGGTGTCCTGCTTCCCGGTGAAGATTCACGCGGCGTCGGCCGGATGGACCCGCGCGGTGGCCATCTTCGAGGACTGAGCCGCTACGGCCATGGCCAGCCCGGCGGGGGACCGCCGCCGGGCGGGGACTGGTTCTGCAGGATGCCCAGGCAGGTGCCCAGCGACCTACCCGGGATGCAGGGGATACCCGCTACGGTCGGTAGGGCATTGGGTGTGTAGCACTGGCCGGTGAAGGGATCGGTGGTGAAGCCACTCGGGCAAGCCGATGCCGAGGGTGCGGCGGCGACGGGCAGGACGGTGAACGCGGTGGCGAGGCCCACCGCCAACCCAAGCGGCCCGGGCCGGGGGAGTTTCACGGATTCAAGCCTATCCGGATGGTCGGCATCATTTGAAGGTCAGCAAGACCGCGTTCTCGAACGGCAGTCTCGGAAACGCCCTGCGGCCCAACCCGGTGACGCGCACCGCCGCCTGTTGCCTGCTCACCACCTGAGGGTCGCGAACGGCCCGATTGCGGCCGTGCCGGCGCAGTCGGCCACCATCGGCGGCGATGATGTTCTTCAGCCAGTCCCGATCCGGACCGTAGGTCAACAGGATGGCCACTCCCTCGTCGGTGGAGAAGACGGTCAGCGGTGTGCGGTAGATCCGACCCGACTTGCGTCCCGCATGTTCGAGAATGCCCATCATCGGGGCCCATCCCGCCCAGAGCCGTTGGACGGGATTGGTGACGCGCCGGTTGAACCTGGCCAGCCGCTGCGGAAGTTGCATCTTCCCACTATGGCTCAGATCGTTCACCGCATAGTTTCGTTCGATTCAGGATGCCGATTCGGCGACGACGATGGGACTGCCGGCACGGATGACATACCGCAGGCGTCGTTCGGGGGCAGTGAGAACGGCGATGTCCTCCAACGGGTTTCCGTCGAGAACGAGCACATCGGCCTGTGCGCCTGCAGCGAGTGTGCCGATGGCTCCCTCGAGTTGCAGAAGACGCGCGGCGGTGGACGTTGCGGCCCGAATGATGTCGATAGGCGCTTGTATTTCGGCGCGCAACCGGAATTCGTCGAGTTGCGCAGCCTGCAGGGGGCCCAGCAGATCACTGCCGTACACCAGATTCACGCCGGCCTTGTGGGCCTTCTCCAACGCGGCCAGTCCGGCATCGCGTACCTGGGCGTTCTTCTGCAGCGAACGGGCCGGGATCCCGGCCTGCTTGCCGAATTTGTCCATCTGGTCGTAGGTGACCAGGGTCGGAACCAGGAACGCGTCATTGTCCAGCAGAAGCGTGATGGTCTCGTCATCGAGAAGATTGCCGTGTTCGACGCACCGTACGCCGGCGCGCAGGGCCCGGTTCACTCCCCGCGGGTGATAGGCGTGCACCGTGACGTAGCGGTTGTGGTTATCGGCCTCTTCGACCGCGGTTCGCATCTCCTCGTCGCTGTACTGCACTTCGGAAACGTCGTCGAGCGGCGATGCCACCCCGCCCGACAGCAACATTTTCAGGTGCGCGGCCCCATTGCGAAATTCATCGCGCGCAGCGTGGCGGACGGCCTCAATCCCGTCGGCGATCCGGGCGAACGCGGGGCGGGTTTGGCAGCAGGGCATGCTCTCGTCACCCCGGGCACGCAAGTCACCGTGGCCCCCGGTCTGCGACAACGCCTTGCCGCCGAAGACGAGCCGGGGACCCACCGCCAGACCCTCGTCAAGAGCCCTTGCCATCCCCCAATCGGCGCCCCCGACATCGCGCACGGTGGTGAAACCGCGGCGCAACATCCGACCGGCTTCGGCCAGCGCGCGCACCGTCGAGTACCCCGCGGTCCACGACGCCGCGTCCACCAAGTCGAACGTCGTCAAAATGAGGTGCACATGAGCGTCCACCAGACCTGGCATCACGGTGGCGCCCGCCGCGTCGATCACCTGCGTGTCGGGGGTCGGACTCGGCGGTGTTCCGGTTCCCGAATCGGCAATCAGCCCGCCGGAAAGTTCCATCCATGACAGCTCGCTGAGTGTCCCCGCGGTTGGATCAAGCAAATGAGCATCGCGAATCAACAATGTCTCTGTCATCGACGGCCGCCCTCGCTCGCTCTCACCAGGTCCCGACTCAATCTACGTGCGGATCTGCTTCGTCAAGGGGAATTCCGGCCGGCCCGCGGAATGCTCCCAACCCCCAAACACAAAGGGGTGGTGTCCGGGTGGGTTCACGGTCCAGATGATGGGTGAGTTGGTGCCATCGGATATCTGTGTCGATCCAACGGTGGTGAGTGCGGTGGTGCTGGGCCGTAAGCCGGGCCTGTCAGGCGGTCACCTGCGCGCCGCCGTCAATCGGTAGCAACACTCCATTGATGTACGAGGCTGCCGGACTCAGCAGAAAGCAGATCGCCGCGCCGATGTCGTCGGGACGACCGGGACGCCCTATGGGGTTGCGCTCGATGATGCCCTTGCCCTCGTCGCCCTGGATGTAGGCGGCCACCCGCGGGGTGTCGACGAGACCGGGGGCGACGGCATTGGCGCGGATGCCGCCGGGGCGGCGCAGCGCGAGATGGCGGGTGTAACCCGCGATGGCGGATTTCGCCGAGGGATACCACGCCCCGGCGCCGGCACCGGTGATGTTGCCGGCCACCGACGCCACATTAACGACGGCGTCGCCCTCGCGCCGTCCGAGGTCCAGCCACGCACTCGTCACGTTCGCCATACTGCCCGCCGCCATGACGATGCCTTCGGAGAACGACACCGACGACGAGGTTCCGGTGGGGCCGGCGTTGTTCACCAGGTAGTCGATGTGCCCGAACGCCTTCTGGGTCGCGGCGAAGCCCGCCTCGATCGCGGCCTCGTCGAGGATGTCCACCGTGGCGGTGAAAACCGTTGTGCCGCTTCCGGTCAATTCGTCGGCCAACGACTCGAGGGATTCGGGAACGAGGTCCCACGCCGCGATCCGCAGGCCGGCCTCGGCGCAGATCCGCGCGGTCGATCGGCCGATTCCGCTGCCGGCCCCGGTGATCAGCACCGAGGCGCCGTCGGGGAATCGAAGAAATGAGTTCACCGGTTCATTCTGCGCCGGAGGACGGCGCGAGCGTGGGCGATAGCATCCCCGGGTATGCCCACCGCCCTGATCACCGGTGCGGGCGGCGGGATCGGCTCCGCCATCGCGGCCGGGGCCGGTGCGCTCACCTACCTCGCTTCGGGCAGACGAACCGCTGCTGCGGGTCACCAGCATCCACCCCGGCCTGACCGACAGCTGCGTTCCTTCTGCTTTCGGTCGGGTGTTGGTCGGGGAAAGGTCAGTTGTTGCTGCTCGGGCAGGACACGTCGAAATAGGCGGTGCCGATGGCTTTACCCGATGTCAGGCCCTCGACGCCGGTAACAGCGCACCGTGACAAATCGCCGCTGATCGCCCCGTTCTCCTGGACCGCGTAGCCCATCGATGTCAGTTCGGCGCTGACCTGGCCGGCATTCTGGTTGTTGACGTCGGCGGCCTGAGCAGTAACGGCGCCGAATCCGAAGGCGGCGCCGGTGAGGGCGATTCCCACGATGACCGAGGGCAGGTAGGTCTTCATGTCGGTTTCTCCTTGTGGGGTGGTGGTCTCGATCGTTCAACTGTGCTGGCCGGGCCGGCCGTCTTCGGTCGGTCGATCGGACCCTTGCAGGGGTGATCGGGGTTGTCCCCCGACCGGGGGAGCGGACATCTCCCGCAACACCGGACCGGTTGGGGGACAGACCTGGATGGGGGTGTGGGCAATGCTGTGTCGTGAGATGGCCGACGACAGCCCAGGGAGGTCACAGATGATCCGGCCCGACGCCCCCAACCGCGAATTCGAACTCGGCGGGATCAACCACGTCGCGCTGGTGTGCGCGGATATGGCACGTACGGTGGAGTTCTACTCCGGCGTGCTGGGCATGCCGTTAGTCAAGGCGATGGAACTACCCGACGGGATGGGGCAGCACTTTTTCTTCGACGCCGGGGGCGGTGATTGTGTGGCGTTCTTCTGGTTCGCCGACGCTCCCGACGGGACGATCGGTGAGACCACGCCGGCGGCCCTTCCCGGGGTCGGTGACATCGTGACCGCGGTGGGAACGATGAACCACCTGGCTTTTCACGTCCCCACCGGGCGGTTCGACGATTACCGCCAGCGGCTGATCGACAAGGGGGTGGCGGTGGGCCCGGTACTCAATCACGACGAAAGCGCCTCCCAAGTCGCCGAGACGCTGCACCCGGGGGTATTCATTCGGTCGTTCTATTTCACCGATCCCGACGGGACTATGCTCGAATTCGCCTGCTGGACCAGGGATTTCGACGATGTGCCGACCGTCACCGGTCGCACCGCCGTCGAGCGGCGACCTCGGCCGCACCCGGCGGTGAATCCGTGAGGTCGGCGCCGGAGTTGACGATCCGGCTGGCCGAGCCCGGCGACATCAATGCCCTGACCGACTTGGAGAGCCGCTACTACGTCGGCAACCTCGACCCCGGCGAGCGTGCCGACGGCTTTCTGTCGGTCCTGCACAGCGCGCAGTGGTTCATCGACACCGTTCGCGCCGGCGGCATCCACGTCGCCGAATCCGACGGTGCCGTCGGGGGTTTCATCGCCGTGACCCCGGCGCCGGCGCGAATCGACCCCCAGGTCGGCCCGATCACCAAGGCGGTGTTGGAACTGGCCGAGGTGCTGGAATTCCGCGGCATCCCTATCGCCCGGCAGCGCTGGGCCTTTCGCGGCCCGGTGCTGATCGACAGCTCGCTACGCGGGCGCGGGGTATATGGCGCGTTCAACGACGCCACACGGGCGGCTTACCGCGACCGCTACGACGTCGGCGTGCTGTTCGTCGCCGCCGACAACCCGCGCTCGCTGCACACCACCACCACTAAACTCGGGGCGCAGGTGCTGGCAGAGTTCGACGCCGACAACCGCCGCTACCATTTCCTTGCCTACCCCTTCGACAGCCGCGACGAAAGCCCCCGCTCATGACCGAGTGGACCCGGCAGCCCGTCGACGTCGGGGGCCACCAGGTGATGACCTACACCGTCGGGATCGGGCCGCGCACCCTGCTGATGGTCCACGGCGGCCCGGGCTGCCCGTCGCGCTACCTTCGGGACAGCCATGAAGCGCTCGTCGCACGCGGGGTGCGCCTGGTGACCTGGGATCAGTTGGGGTGCGGGGAGTCCGACCGGCCGACAGACCCGTCCCTGTGGACCATCGACCGGTTTGTCCTCGAGATGGATACCGTCCGTGCCGCCCTTGGTCTGGGTGTGGTCGACGTCCTGGGCCAGTCCTGGGGCGGGGTGCTGGGTTTGGAATACGTCCTGCGCCATCCGGATCACGTCGGAGCGTTCATCGCGGCAGACACCGCCTTCGACCTACCGCGGATGCAGCGCGGGTTCGACCGCAAGAAAGACGCCCTGGGTGCGGAGACGGTGACCATGATGGCTCGCCACGAAGCCGAGGGCACCACCGGCCACCCCGAATATCAGGCCGCGGTGACCCTGCTGATGCACCGGCACCTGTGCCGGATCCACCCGTGGCCGGAGTCGCTGCTGTGGTGCATGAACAACATGGGCGAAGAGGTCTTCGCGACGATGTTCGGACCGTATTTCTTCCAGTGCACCGGAACGCTGCGCACCTGGGATCGGATGGACGACCTGGGTTCAGTCACCACACCGGTGCTCCTCGTGCATGGCGAGCACGACTACATCGTGCCCGAACTGGCCGCGATGGCCCGCGACCGCCTGCCCAACGCCGAACTGGCCTACTTCCCGGGCTGCTCGCACATGCCGTTCTTCGAGGCCCCCGAGCGCTACATCGATTCCGTCGCCGGGTTCCTCGCCGCCCGGCACCGCGGAGGAGTACGACCGTGAGCAAGCATGTCACCGACGAGACCGCGCTGTACGGGTCAGAGGCCGCTGACATCTACGCAGCATTCCGCGCCATGCCGACCTCCACTTCCGTCGCTGATGACTTCAACGCCATGCGGGCCGTGCAACAAGCGGTGGGGGGACGCAACGGTGTCCGGGTGGTGGACCTGGGCTGCGGGCCGGGTCTGCGGACTCGGGAGATCGCCGAGTTGGCGGGTGTGACGACGGTCCTCGGCATCGACCACAGCCACGAACAGTTGGGTCTCGCTCACGCCGAACCGGTTCCGGGGAACTGCCGCTTCGCCTTCGGTGACCTTGGCGCCCTCGGCCAGGGACGCCGCGGGTGGGCCGGCGGGGCGGTCGAAATCGAGGACCTGCTGGGTTCTTTCGATGTGGCCTTCATGGGATTCGTCACCAGCCATGCCGCGACCCAGGCCGAACTCGACGCCATGCTGCGGGCCGCCGCGGCGTTCCTGCGACCGGGAGGACGGCTCGTTGTCATCGACGCCCACCCTCGGCTGGACACCGCCCCGTTCCCGCCGTGCGACCAGTACGGGGTCGGAAAGACGGTCCTCGCGCCCGCCGGCCACGGCGGTGTTATCCCGGCGTTCACCCCCATCCGGATCACCTTCATCACCCCGAAAGGTGCGTTGACCGTGGAGGACTACTTTCACGATGTCGCGTCCTGGTCGGCGGCGGCCGACGCCGCAGGTCTGCGCGGGCTTGTCGTCGAGGACTTCGCCGCGCCACCCACCGGAGAACCGGGTTTCTGGGACGCCTACATCACGCCGGATCACCCGGCGGGGTGTTCTCAGGCCGCGGTGATCCGCGCAGTCAAGCCGGACCGGCGGTAGGCAGCGATGCAGCGCATCCTGCCGTCCCCTGATCGGGGGACGCCGGTTCAATCACAGTTCAGCCGACTGGCCGAGGCGCAGGACCCGCAGGATCGGCGAAGCTGCTCGTATGCGATCACCCCTCGTAACGGCAATGGCGCCGATGGCACGGTCCACTAAAGTCGCGGTTCGCCGCCCGTCTGGCTCGGGGCCGCTGGTGGCCACTCTGAGCTTGGTCGTGCTGACCGTCGCGTTTCTGCAGACCGTCGTCGTCCCGGTGCTGGGCGCTATCGCGACCCAACTCCATGAGCCGGCCGCCTCTGTCAGCTGGGTGGTGACGGCGAACCTGCTCGCCGCTGCGGCGGCAACGCCGTTGATCGGCCGACTGGCCGACCTGCGCAGTAAGAAGCGAGTGCTACTGGGGGTTCTTGCACTGGTCTTCGGCGGTTCGCTGCTGGCGGCGACGACGGCGTCGCTTCCGCTGCTGCTCCTCGGACGGATGTTGCAGGGCGGCGCGTTCGCGCTGTATCCGGTGGCGGTGTCGATTCTGCGTGACGAGCTTCCGCCTGAGCGACTGGCACGATCGATCACCGCGCTGTCGGCGATGCTCGGTCTCGGCGGCGTGCTCGGCCTGGTGGTCACCGGGGTATTGATGACCGATGGCGCCGGTTATCAACGGATCTTC
>SYAB01000200.1 GCA_005787665.1 Actinomycetota bacterium | reverse complement strand
TCCCCCCGCGACCTGCGCCGATCGGAGGCCGCGGCGTCAGCCAGCGCGTCGGCGTTATCGACGACGATCGCATTCAACGTCGGCCCATGACGGTCATAGGCGTCGATCCGACGCAGATAGGCTTCGACCAGCCCGACACTGGTGACCCGTCCGTCCTCAAGAGCCCGGCGCAGGTCCGCGATACCGACCTCGGCGACATCGAACGACTCCACGACTACCTTCCTTGTTCGACCGAGACCTCGTGCCACCGAGGCTGTCGAATCATTTCACGGCCGGAGAGTGCGGGCACCGCATCTCGGTAGGCTGGTCTCGGCTCGGCCGGGGCTCGTCCGCCGCAGCCGCCGACGAACCCTTTCCAGTTCGACATGTAGTCCAGGAACGCCGGACCGAGTCCCTCGGCGGCGAGGACCTCCCTGGGGACCGGAAGCCGACGCATCGCGGCCGTGGCATCGGCCTGCAGCATGGTTGGTGATCGCTGCCCGACCGATCGCCTCGTCATCGGAGGGCGGTTCGGCCTTATCGGTGTGCCCGCTGCGCCTTGCGGCGGACGATCGTGGGATACCAGGATGTGAACGCGGCCGCGCCGATCAGCGCCGCGTAACTGATTGTGTGGCCGACCCATTGGGGCACAAGTTGCTTCATCATGGCCCAGGCCACCGCGGTGTTGACGGTGAACACCGCGGCCCACACGGTGGTCAGGAGCACATTGACCCGGATGAAGAGCGGGTCGTGCCACTTGGCCGGGTCGGTGTGGGCGCGGGCGTACTCCAACGTGAACGGACGGCCGATCAACAAGGTGATCCACGATCCCAGCGCCAGTGCCCCGTTGGCCATCACGGCCAGGTGGCGGACAGTCCACATGTTGTGGAAACCCACCACCGCGATGGTCGCGGCGCTGAAGAAGGTCAGGCCGACCCACATGATGATGCCGCGGTGCAGTTTCAGGACGGCCATCACGACCGATAGCGCCAGCGCTGCCACCAGGCCGATCTCGACGCGCGGAAGGGTGTCCCTGGCGATGAGGAGGAAGGCGATCCACGGGGCGAAGGAGAAAAGCAGCTTCAGAAACGACACGGTGTTCCTCACATCCGGCTGTGCGCAAAATCGTAGATGATCAGCCGGCAGTCGGGTGACGACGAGACCGCGGGCTTCGCCCTGCGAGCCCCGGGTGGTTAACCGGGCGGTCCAACCCTGGGCCGCAACCGCAACCCCTCGGAGATCCACCCGATTTCACCGGATGCGTTGCGCACGAACGGGGTTCGCCAACCGTTGATGACGGCGAGGTCCGGCTTCAAGAATTTGACGGCGGCCGGTCCGGCGGGCGGCTCGGCGAAGGGCGGGTGCCAGGACCCCGGCGCGGGTGTGAGCTCGACCGTCCGCTCCAGCGCCTGACCGTTCATCCGCACGGTCGTCATCTGGCCGGGGTCGACGTAACGGCCGGCGTAGGCACTCGACTGCTCGGGTGGCAGCTCGTAGGACTGGGCGTCGGGAGGCGCGAACACCGACCGCATCAGCCCGACCCGGCCGGCCAGCGCCCCCAACTCGGAATGGCCGGACAACGCCGCATCCAGCGCCGCCAGGGCGACGTGGGCGCCGGGTTGGCCGTTGAGCATGACCACGAAGGCGAAGCGGCTCTCCGGCACCAGGGCGAGAACGGCATGCTGGCCGAAGGTGTCGCCGTCGTGACTGATGAGCCGGTGACCCTCCACGTCCTCGACGAACCAACTTCGGCCCATGTGACAGGCCCAGGCCGGGAACGGGGACCGCGGGCGTCTGCATCGCCTCCAGGGTGGCCGGCTTGAGTAACGGCGCCTGGGTGCGATCCAGCGATTCGCCCCAGTGCGCGCGGGCGTAGCCGATGAGGTCCCTGGTGGTCGACCAGATCCCGCCGGCCGGGTCGATCGACCGGGGCAGCCATACCGGTGTCTGCAGCAGCACCGCGTCGCGGCCGTTGACCGGCATAGCAGTGTGCGCCTCGCAATAGTCTCCGCCCAGGACGGTCGCGCGGTCGAACGTGGAGGCGTGCGCGCCCAGTGGCGCTAACACCAGTCGGTCCACGGCGGAGGAGAACCTCTCACCCGCGGCGATCTCGACCACATGACCCAGTACCTGGAAACCGGAGTTGCTGTAGGAGAACAACTCCCCGCACGGGAACAGCTGCGGCAGTTCGGGGAGTTGCTCGCCGACGTAACGGCTGAGTTGACGGTCGTCGTCTCCGCCATCGTCGATGACCTGATCACCCGCCCAGCCGCCGGTGTGCTCGAGGAGGTTGCGCACCGTGACCGCGGCCGCCGCATCCTCGTCCAGCAGACGCAGATCGGGCAGGTACCGGCGCACCGGTGCGTCGATCTCCAGCAGCCCCTGTTCGATCAACCGCCAGGCGGCGGTCGCGGTATAGGTCTTGCTGATCGAGGCGATCTGGAACCGGGTCTGCGCGGTCACCGGCCGCAGTGACGCCAGGCTGGAGACCCCGAACGTCGCGTGCTCTTCCCTGCCGTCGGAGACGATCCCCACCGCCGCACCGGGGATCCGCGCCTCCTTCATCGCGGCCGCCAGAACATCGGCGACCCCGCGGAACATGGCGGACATCGCGCCGGTGGGTGTGTCGCTGCGCACCCGCGGCACGATATCCCGGCGGTACCCGCGCGGCAATGGGCACCCAGTAGCTACCCGGACACCGCACGACGTCGTTTGGTCCACAGCGCGTAGGCCGCACCGACCACGGCGGTCACTATGCCGTACAGCGCGACCGCGGCATGCTCGTCGGCGGCGGGAAAGTTGGCCGACGCCAGGGCCAATGCGGTCGCCGGGTGGCGGCAACTGGCCGCCAGTGCCAGCACCGCGGCATAGCGAGGGTCCGGCCCGCCCAGCAGATGGCCCGCCGCGAAAGCGCCCACCACGAAAATGCCCATCGCGAGCAGGGTGTGTCCGCCGATCAGCGACCAGATGTCCGGCGCCGCCGCGATCAGCAGAATCACCATCGCCACCGGCAGCAGCCACCGTTGCACCCGCTGGATCGGACCTTCCAGACGCGCGGCGGTCGAGGGCGACACCCGAGCCACCGCCATCCCACCGATGAGGGGTGCCAGCACCGAAACCGTGAGCAGTTGTGCGATCGCCCACGGCGTCGCGACGTAGTCCCGCCCGAAAACCACCTGCAGTACCTCAGTGGAGACCAGGATCACCGGGACTGCCAGCACCGCGAGCACGAAGACCAGCCCAAGACCGTAGGCGGGCTCACCGCCGGCCTTCTCCCCTCTGCTGGGCAGCAACGGCGGCAACGGTGAGACCGAGAGGGCGACGAGCGCGATGGCGATCTCAGGATGCAGGCTGAAGACCCGGGTGAGGGTTACGGCGATCACCGGAGCGATGACCAGCACCGCGAGCAGCGAACGGGCCAGCAGAACCGGCCGGCGCAGCAGTGCTGTCACGTCGCCGAACCGGGCTCCCAGCCCTGAACCGAACACCAGGACGGCCAGACTGACACCGAACGCGAACTTCGCCGCAGATGCCCATTCCATGCTCGGAAGCCTGCCATGATCGGGCGTGTGAAACGGACTGACAGATGACCGACCCCACGCTGGTACGCCGCGACGTGCTGCCCATCCCCGACACCCAGCACGTCGGCCTCACCACCTACGACGCCAAGGACCCCAACACCAGCTATCCGCCGATCAGGACCTTGCGGCCGCCCGCCGCCGCACCCAATGTCCTGATCGTGCTCATCGACGACGTGGGATTCGCGGCGTCCACGGCCTTCGGCGGGCCGTGCCGGACCCCCGTTGCCGAGCGATTGGCCGCCGCAGGGGTGAAACTCAACCGGTTCCACACCACCGCCCTGTGCTCTCCCACCCGCCAGGCGATGCTGACCGGACGCAATCATCATTCGGTCGGTATGGGCGCCATCACCGAGATGGCGACCTCGGCACCGGGCAACAGCAGCATCCGCCCGAAGAACAAGGCACCGATCGCCGAGACACTCTGTCTCAACGGCTACTCCACCGCTCAATTCGGCAAGTGTCACGAGGTGCCGTTGTGGGAGGTCTCCCCCGTCGGCCCGTTCCACCAGTGGCCCACGGGTTCGGGATTCGAGTATTTCTACGGGTTCATCGGCGGCGAGGCCAATCAGTACTACCCAGGACTCTATGAGGGCACCGCTCCTGTCGAGCCGTCGCGCACTCCCGAAGAGGGCTACACCCTCACCGCCGACCTGGCGGATCACGCGATCGCCTGGGTGCGTCAGCAGAAGGCCCTCGCTCCGGACAAGCCGTTTTTCGCCTACTTCGCCCCCGGCGCCACCCACGCTCCCCATCACGTTCCCCGGGAATGGTCGGACAAATACCGCGGTCAGTTCGACGAGGGCTGGGATGTGTTGCGGGAGAACATCTTCGCCCGGCAGAAGCAGCTCGGCGTGATTCCGCCCGACGCCGAACTCACCGCGAGACACGCAGAGATCCCGGCGTGGGACGACATGCCGGACGAACTCAAGCCCGTCCTGGCCCGCCAGATGGAGATCTACGCCGGATTCATGGAGCAGACCGACCACGAGGTTGGCCGGGTCGTCGACGCCATCGCCGACCTCGGTGTGCTGGACAACACCCTGATCTACTACATCCTCGGTGACAACGGCGCCTCCGCCGAGGGCACCCCGACCGGGTGTTTCAACGAGATGTGCACGCTGAACGGTATGGGCGGGATCGAGACCACCGAGTTCCTGATGTCCAAGATCGACGACTTCGGCACACCGGACGCGTACAACCACTATGCCGTGGGCTGGGCACACGCGTTGTGCACGCCGTACCAGTGGACCAAGCAGGTCGCCTCGCACTGGGGCGGCACCCGCAACGGCACCATCGTGCATTGGCCGCAGGGCCTGTCCGACACCGGCACCACGCGAAACCAGTTCCACCACGTCATCGATGTGGCCCCGACCATCCTGGAGGCGGCCGGCATTCCGGCGCCGTTGTTCGTCAACGGAATTCAGCAGGCGCCACTGGAGGGCGTGAGCATGCTGGGGACCCTGCGGGATCAGGCTGCGCCCGAGTCCCATCAGGTGCAGTATTTCGAGATCATGGGCAACCGCGGCATCTACCACGACGGCTGGACCGCGTGCACCAAACATCGCACACCGTGGACGGCGGATGCCCCGCCGTCGTTCGATGCCGACGTCTGGGAGCTCTACGGTCCTGACGACTGGACCCAGTCACGCAACCTCGCAGCGGAAAACCCAGGAAAACTTGCCGAATTGCAACGACTCTGGCTGATCGAAGCGGTCAAGTACAACGTCGTTCCCCTCGACGACCGCAGCTTCGAGCGGATCAACCCCGATATCGCCGGACGTCCGCAACTCATCCGAGGTAACAGCCAGTTGCTGTTTCCGGGCATGCGGGTGGCCGAGGGCGCGATGATCAACATCAAGAACAAATCCCATCAGGTCACCGCCGATATCGTGGTGCCCGACGACGGGGCACAGGGCGTCATCGTCACCCAGGGCGGACAGGTGGGCGGGTGGACGCTCTATGTCCACGACGGCCGGCTGAGGTACTGCTACAACTTCTTCGGCATCCAGCATTTCATCGTTGCCGCGGATCAGCCCTTGCCGGCCGGCCGCCACCAGGTGCGCATGGAGTTCGCCTACGACGGCGGTGGGTTGGCCAAAGGCGGTGACGTGACGCTCTATCACGACGGCCAACCGGTCGGGCGTGGGCGGGTCGAAGCCACGATCCCGATGGGCTTCTCCGCGGACGAGGCCTGTGACGTCGGCTGTGACACCGGCTCACCGGCCTCCCCCGATTACGGTCCGACCGGAAACCGATTCACCGGCACCATCGACTGGGTGCAGATCGACCTCGGCGAGGACAGCCACGATCACCTGATCACACCGGCGGACCGGCTGAATCTGGCGATGGGTAAGCAGTAGGGCGGCATACCCCTCTGGGGGGTTCGCCGACGGGGCGACGCCCCTGCGCCGAAATCGAACAGAAGTTCGATATAGTCGCCATGGCGGCCCGCCGTGCCGTCACTCGGGAGTGAGCGACGCAACTCGGCGTGTCGGACGGGCAATCCGAGAGCCACGACGGTGACGGTGTTGGCTCGTCAGTGGGTGCGACGGGCCGGCGCCCCCCACACCGCGCCGAGAAGGGACGACACGTGAGCTACACCTCCGCTGACATCACCGAACTCGACGCCGTCCAGCACACCCGGCTGCGTCCGGCGGTGAACC
>SYAB01000199.1 GCA_005787665.1 Actinomycetota bacterium | reverse complement strand
CGCCGACGTCGACGCGCTGCTGGCCGAACGGGAGCGCAGCGCGCAGCCGGCCCCGGCCGTGCTGCCCGCCCAGCTGTCGGTCAGCGCGCTGGTCGAACTCGACCGCGACCGCGAGGCTGCGCTGCGGCGGTTGACCCGGCGGCTGCCCGCCCGACCGGATCCGCACGCCCTGCTGGGCACCGCCTTCCACGACTGGGTGCAGCGGCTCTATGGAGCCGAGAAGCTGTTCGACCTCGACGACCTGCCCGGCGCGGGGGATCCCCAGCCCGCCGACGCCGAACAGCTCGCCGCGCTGCAAGAGGCGTTCAACGCCTCGCCGTGGGCGGCCCGCACCCCAATCCAGGTGGAAGTGGGCTTCGAGATGGCCCTGGCCGGCACCGTGGTCCGGGGGCGCATCGACGCCGTCTTCGCCGACCCCGACGGCGGGGTCACGGTCGTCGACTGGAAGACCGGCGAACCGCCCGCCGACGACGCGGCCCGGCGCCATGCTGCCGTGCAGTTGGCGGTCTACCGGCTGGCCTGGGCCGGGCTGGCCGGATGCGACGTCTCACAGGTACGTGCGGCGTTCCATTACGTGCGCCACGGGCGCACCGTGACACCCGACGCCCTGCCGGAGGCGGCCGAGCTTGCCGCGTTGCTCAGGCCCGACGCGGAGCGTTGCGCCACACCTTGACCGCCTGGGTGATCATCGGCACCTGAAGCGGCAGCCGGGCCAGCGCGGCGGCCTTCATCGGCAATGGCTTGTCCCACCACATCCGCACCATGTTGAGATTGGCCGGGAAGACCGCCAGGAACAACGCCACCGCGGCCAGCGCCCCGGTCCGGCGGGTCCGCGGGGCCAGCAGCATCGCCCCGATGCCGACCTCCGCCACCCCGGAGGCATAGGTGTAGAACCGGGGGCTGCCGGGCAGTTCGGCGGGGACGATGGTGTCGAACGGCTTGGGGGCGGCGAAGTGCCCGATGCCGATTCCGATCAGCATCGCTCCCATCCGGTAGGCGGGGCGCTGGCTCACGGGTTCGGCGGGGGTCTGCGGCATGGTTACATAATGGCCGTGTGCTGGCCTGCCCTCGGCGAAATCCGCGGTTGAGTTCATGACGGACCGTTGTGGCTAGCCGCCGACTGCGGCGCCATCTCGACGCGATCGACGAGAACCTGGCCGCCAAACCGGACTCCGCGCTCGTCGAGTACCTGCGCATCCCCGACAAGTACGTCTCACCGGTCAACCGGATCGTCCGGCGCCTGATCTACGCGATGGCCGCGCTGTTCACCGCGGCGGTGGTGGTCTACCTCGACCGCGACGGCTACAACAACGCCGCCGGCAGGCCGCTGACCTTCCTGGACTGCATCTACTACGCCACCGTGTCGCTGTCGACCACCGGCTACGGGGATATCGCTCCGTTCTCCGAGCGGGCCCGCCTGATCAACGTCGTCGTCATCACCCCGCTGCGGTTCGCCTTCCTGATCGTCCTCATCGGCACCACCGTGGAGACCCTGACCGCCGCCTCGCGGCAGGCCTTCAGAATTCAGCGTTGGAGGAACACCGTGCGCAACCACACCGTCGTCGTTGGATACGGCACCAAGGGCCGCACCGCGGTGGCCGCCATGATCGGCGACGGCGTCGCGCCGGCCGATATCGTCGTCGTCGACACCGACCAGACCTCGCTGGACCGCGCCAACGCCGCCGGTCTGGTCACCATCCGCGGCGATGCCAACAAGTCCGACGTACTGCGACTGGCCAGCGCCCAGCACGCGAAGTCCATCGTGGTGGCCACCAACAGCGACCCGACCGCCGTCCTGGTCACCCTGACCGCCCGCGAACTCGCCCCGAAGGCCACCATCATCGCCTCGGTGCGCGAAGCCGAGAACCGCCATCTGCTCCTGCAGTCCGGTGCGGACTCGGTGGTGGTGTCCTCGGAGACCGCCGGTCGGCTGCTCGGCCTGGCCACCTCCAAACCCACCGTGGTGGAGATGATCGAGGATCTGCTCACCCCCGATGCCGGGCTGGTGATCGCCGAGCGCGAGGTGGAGACCAAGGAGGTCGGCGGCTCGCCGCGGCACCTGCACGACATCGTGCTCGGCGTGGTCCGTGACGGAAAGCTGCTGCGGGTCGACGACGAGAGCGTCGACGCCCTGGAGAAGTCCGACCGGGTGCTCTACGTCCGCACCGCCGACGGCGAGTGACCCGGTGAGCTTCCAGCTGCGCAACGTCCCACTGCTGTCCCGGGTCGGCGCCGACCGCGCCGATCATCTGCGCACCGATGTCGACGCCGCCGTCGAGGGCTGGTCCGACGCGATGCTGCTGCGCGTCGATGAGCGCAACCAGGTTCTGGTGGTCGACCGGACGGTGGTGCTCAGCCCGGCCGCCGAGATCGGCGATGCCCCGCCGGCTGACGCGGTGTTCCTGGGGCGCATCGCCGACGGCCGCCATGTGTGGGCGGTGCGCGCGGCCCTCCCGGAGCCGCAGGACCCCGCCGCCCGACCCACCGACCCGCGCCGCGGCGGGGTGCCCTTCGACGATATGAGCGCCCAGTTAGTCGCCTGCGCGCTGGCCCTGCTGAATTGGCATGACAGCGCACGGTTCTCACCCGCCGACGGCAGCCCGACCCGATCCACCAGAGCCGGTTGGTCGCGCCGCAACATCCTCACCGGGCAGGAGGACTTCCCCCGCGTCGACCCGGCGGTGATCTGTCTGGTGCACGACGGCGCCGACCGCGCGGTGCTGGCCCGCCAGGCGGTGTGGCCGCCGCGGTTGTTCTCCCTGGTCGCCGGGTTCGTCGAGGCCGGTGAGTCCTTCGAGACCTGCGTGGCACGCGAAGTCGCCGAGGAGATCGGGCTCACCGTGCGCGACGTGCACTACCTGGGTAGTCAGCCCTGGCCGTTCCCGCGCTCGCTGATGGTGGGCTTTCACGCCGTCGCCGACCCCGCGCAGGAGTTCGCCTTCAACGACGGCGAGATCGCCGAAGCCGACTGGTTCACCCGTGCCGAGGTGCGCGCCGCTCTGGAGGAGGGCGACTGGAGCAGCCAGTCCGACTCGCGGCTGCTGCTGCCCGGGTCGATCTCGATCGCTCGGGAGATCATCGAGTCCTGGGCCTACGCCGGAATCTGACGGGCCTGCCGCGGTGCCGGGACTAACATCGCCTGGTGCAGCGGCAGGAGCAGGTCACCGGCGTCGCCGCCGCGATGACGACGGTGGCTATGGGCCTGGGCAGCGCCGTCGCCGTCGGCGATCTGCGGATCCTGTCGGCCAACATCTCCCTGGTCCGGGAAGGACTGGGATTCTCGCCCGGCACCACCATCTTCGTGTCGTCGCTGGCGACGCTGACCCTGGCCGCGTCGGTGCTCGGTGCGGGAGTTCTGGGCGACCGGTACGGCATGAAGCGGATGTTCCTGGCCGGGGCCTGGGCCACCGTCGTCTTCGGCCTGCTCGGCGCGGCCGCCCCCAATGTCGGCGTGCTGATGATCGCCCGGGCCGGGATCGGGGTGGCGTTCGCGTTCCTGACCGGTTTGTCGCTGGCCGTGAT
>SYAB01000198.1 GCA_005787665.1 Actinomycetota bacterium | reverse complement strand
GTACGTGACCGCCGGCACCAAGGTCACGCTGTCCGACGGAGTAAACAACTCCGACGCTGCGACGGTGAAGGCCCGCGAGCTGTCCGGCGCCGACAATCTGCTATTTCGGCGGAACTCGGTCACCGGCGCAGTCGAAGTGGTCTCCCGAGACGGTAGGGGTGTCACGCTCAACGAGGCGCTGCACGCCAACTAGCGCGTTCCCCCTCACATCAGCTCTTTCTTGAGCACCTTGCCCATCGCATTGCGCGGAAGCGCGTCCACAATCCGTACCTCCCGGGGACGCTTATGCACCGAAAGCTGCTGCGCTACAAAGGAAATTACCTCGTCGGCCGCGGCGTCACCGACGACGAACGCCACAATGCGCTGCCCTAGATCCGCGTCGGGAAGCCCGACGACGGCAACCTCGATCACACCGGGATGACTAAGAATCGCGGTCTCGATCTCGCCGGCGCCGATCCGATAGCCGCCCGACTTGATCAGGTCGACCGATTCGCGGCCGATGATGCGATGCATGCCCTGGGGGTCAATGACCGCGACATCGCCGGTGCGATACCAACCGTCGGGTGAGAACGCGGACGCGGTGGCTTCCAGAGCGTTGAGATAACCCTCGAAGCGTGTCGGTGTGCGCACCTGAAGGTGCCCGATGGTTTCGCCGTCGTGCGCCACCGATGACCCGCCGTCATCGACCAGCCGGGTCTGCATGCCCTGTAGCGGAAGGCCCACAGAGCCGGGACGGCGTTCACCGTCGGCACGGGTACTGACCGTGATCAGGGTCTCGGTACAGCCGTAACGCTCCACCGGCGCATGGCCGGTGAGTTCGGCCAACTGCCTAAACACCGGCACCGGCAGTGCCGCGCTCCCCGACACCAGCAGTCGCGCCGAAGCCAACGCGCGGGCCGATGCCGGATCGGCGAGGATCCGGCTCCACACGGTGGGAACACCGAAGTACAGGGTTCCGCCGGCCGCCGCATAGGCCTGCGGTGTGGGCTTGCCGGTATGCACGAACCGATTTCCCACCCTCAGCGACCCCAGTAGCCCCAACACCAACCCGTGCACGTGGAACAACGGGAGGCCGTGAACCAGGGTGTCCTCCGGGGTCCATTGCCAGGCAGCCGCCAGCGCGTCCAGGTCTGCTGCGACGGCCCCGCGGCTGATCACCGCACCCTTGGGCGGACCGGTCGTTCCGGAGGTGTAGATCACCATCGCGGTGTCCGCCGGATCGGGTTCGCGGTAGCGATGCCACGACCGGGCGTGGACCCGCACCGGGATGTGCGGCAGGCCGCACGGGTCATCGGGCAGATCGCCCAGCCACCCCTGGGCGCCGGAGTCGACCAGGATGTGGTTTTGTTCGGCGTTTCCGACATCGGCGGGCACCGGGACGAACGGCACGCCCGCGATCAGACAACCGGTCACCGCCAGCACTGTCGCCGCAGTGGGCGTCGCCAGGACGGCGATCCGCTGCGCTCCCCCGACCCGCTCGGCCACCGAGGTCGCTGCGCCGATCAGATCGCTGCGCGACAGCGTGACTCCCCCGATTCGCACCGCGTCCGCGAGGTCGGCTCCGGCGGCCTCCGCGGCGGGGTTGAGCGAGGCCAGCAGCACCCGGCGAGGCTACCGTGCGGCCCGGCGAGTCGTGGTGCAGATGCGACGGGTGGTGTTTATCACCGGTTAGGCTAAATGAATGTGGCCTGGTCAGACCCTGATCCCCGCGCTGACCCCAGCGGCGTGACGCGCTTCGCTCGGCTCCGTCGCGGCCTCCTACTGCTGATCTCGGCCGGCCTGGCCGCAACCGTGCTCACCCCCGCGACGGCCGCCGCGGCGCCCCAACCCTGGAACGGTCGCTACCAGTTGATCACCTACGCCTCGCAGAAGGCGGGCACCAGCCCGGCCAGCCGGCAGACCGAAGGCGACTTCGGGGCCGTCTTCACACTGGTCAGCCAGTGCGCGGGTAATCGATGCGTGGCCACGGTCACCGACGGCCCCCGGCCCGGAAACCCGACGATCCCGCAACCGACCCGTTATGCCTGGAACGGCTCGGAATGGATCTCGAGTTACGACTGGCTGTGGGACTGCCTGGGCGACGGGGGCAATCAGAAGCAGTGGGCCAGGGCCACCTCGTGGACCTACTACCAACCCCAACCCGACGGGTCGCTGCGCGGCACCTGGCACACCGACATCGCCGAGGGCGCCTGCCGCGGCACCGTGGTCATGCCGGTGGCAGCTTTTCCGTCCTGAAAGGCCCGACGGACCGGCGTGAGGGGGGTTGCCGAGAAATTTCGGCGCCGAACAGTAATACTATGACCGCTGACATCGATGGGGTGTTCAGGTGCCGGCACAGGCCACCGAAGCGGTAAGGGAGACCATGAAGTCAATCAGTCGTGTTCTGGTCGCGATCCTCGCGGCGTCGTCGGCCTTGTTCGTCGGGGCGGGGACCGCGCAGGCGGGGATGGACGATCAGATGAGCCTGGTGGACGGCAAGGGCCGCACCATGACGATCCAGCAGTGGGACACGGTGCTTAACGGGGTGTTCCCGCTGGACCGCAACCGGTTGACCCGGGAGTGGTTCCACTCCGGCCGGGTGATGTACAACGTG
>SYAB01000197.1 GCA_005787665.1 Actinomycetota bacterium | reverse complement strand
TCCTCGAACTGCTCGGAGGTGTCACCCTCCACGAGGAAGTCGCCGTGATACAGGGCCTCGAAGTCAACTTTGATGACATCGGCACTGGTGTCGTCGATCCACATACCTCAGGACTGTATTGGTCACGTCTAAGGAAACTTTGAGTCACGTTTCGGAGTTTGGTGGCAATTCTTACCGGCGGGTAACAGACCTCGGCCAGGTTTGACCGGCCCCGACCGTTCGCAGCAGACTTGTCCAGGGACTGAGTTAGCTGGCAGATGGAGGGGATGGGCGCTGTGCTGCACCGTATCGCCTGGTTGGCTCTTCGCTCTCCCCGGCGGATCCTGGCCATCGCCGCACTGCTGGCCGCCGCCACCGCCGTGTTCGGAATCCCGGTCGCGAGCCACCTGTCCGCCGGCGGGTTCCAGGACCCGGGTTCGGAGTCGGCGCGCGCCGCGCGACTACTCAGTGAGAAGTTCCAGCAGAGCGACCAGCAACTGTTCATCACGGTCACCGACCCGGCCGGGGCCACCAGCGACGGCGCCCGGGCCGCGGGGACCGCCATCACATCCAGGCTGGACGCGTCGCCCAACGTCCTGAGCGTGACATCGCCGTGGACCTCGCCGCCGGCCGCGGCCGCCGAGCTGCTCAGCACCGACGCGCAGACCGGCCTGATCATCGCCACCATGGCCGGCGGGGAGAACAAGGCGCCGCAATACGCCGCCGAATTGGCCGAACCGGTCGTCGGCGAACGTGACGGGCTGACCATCCGGGCCGGCGGCACCGCGATCGTCTATGACCAGATCAACCAGCAGACCAAGCACGACCTGCTGCGGATGGAGGCCATCGCCATCCCGCTGAGCTTCCTGGTCCTGGTGTGGGTGTTCGGCGGCATGATCGCTGCGGCGCTGCCGATGGTCGTCGGACTGATGGCGATCCTCGGCGCCATGGCGGTGCTGCGGGTCATCACCGCCTTCAGCGAGGTGTCGATCTTCGCGTTGAACATCACCGCCGCGCTGGGGCTCGCACTGGCCATCGACTACACCCTGCTGATCGTCAGCCGCTACCGCGACGAGATCGCCGCCGGCGCCACCCGCGACGACGCACTGGTCAGGACCATGTGTACAGCCGGACGCACGGTGCTGTTCTCCGCGGTGACGGTCGCGCTGTCGCTGTCCGCGCTGCTGGTCTTCCCGATGTTCTTCCTGCAGTCCTTCGCCTACTCCGGAATCGCCACGGTCGCGTTCGCCGCGGCGGCCGCGGTCATCGTCACCCCGGCGGCGATCGTTGCGCTGGGTCCCAGGCTCGACGCGTTCGACATCCGCCGTCTGGTGCGCCGGGTGCTGCGTCGGCCCGAACCGGTCGCCAAACCGGTAGATCAGTTGTTCTGGTACCGGTCGACGAAGTTCGTCATGCGCCGCTCGATCCCGATCGGAACCGCGATCGTGGCATTCCTGCTGCTGCTGGGTTCCCCATTCCTGGGCATCAGGTTCGGCAGTCCGGATGACCGGGTACTGCCGAAATCCGCATCGGCCCATCAGGTCGGTGACCTGCTGCGCAGTAGCTTCTCGAGCAATCTCAACTCCGGTATGACCGTGGTGATCCCGGACGCCACCGGTGTCAACGAAAGCGATCTGGACCGCTACGCCGCGCAGTTGTCCCGGGTGCCCGACGTGGCCCTGGTCTCGGCCCCCGGCGGCACGTTCGCGGGAGGCAAGAACGTGGGACCACCGTCCGCGCCGGCCGGGGTGGCCGACGGCAGCGCGTTCCTGTCGGTCCGCAGCACCGCCGCACTGTTCTCCGAGGCGTCGCGCGTCCAACTCGATCGACTGCACACCGTCGCCGGACCGGCCGGAGCCGACGTGCTGATCGGCGGGGTCCCGCAGATCAACCGCGACATCGTCGGGGCGGTCACGTCCCGGATGCCATTGGTATTGAGCCTGATCGCTCTGGTCACCTTCGTGCTGCTGTTCCTGCTGACCGGAAGCCTGATCCTGCCGCTGAAAGCCCTGGTGCTCAACGTCCTGTCGCTGTCGGCGGCGTTCGGTGCGCTGGTGTGGGTGTTCCAGGACGGCCACCTGGGCGCTCTGGGCACGACCCCCACCGGGACGATGGAGGCCAACATCCCGGTGCTGATGTTCTGCGTCGCCTTCGGGCTTTCGATGGACTACGAGGTTTTCCTGCTCGCCCGGATCCGGGAGTTCTGGCTGGCCTCCCCGCAGACCCGCGCAGACAGCGACGAGAGCGTGGCACTGGGCCTGGCCCGCACCGGCCGGGTGGTCACCGCTGCGGCACTGATCATGGCCATCGCCTTCGCCGCTCTGATCGCCGCGCAGGTGTCGTTCATGCGGATCTTCGGGCTCGGTCTGACGCTGGCGGTGCTGGCCGACGCCACCCTCGTCCGGATGGCGCTGCTACCGGCTTTCATGCATGTGATGGGCAGATGGAACTGGTGGGCGCCGGCACCCCTGGTCCGGTTGCACGATCGCTTCGGATTCAGCGAGGAGCTACCCGATCGACCACCGTCGGCACCGGAGCCGCTGGCTACAGTGGGGACGTGACCGCGACAACTCTGGACCACCCGTTCTTCGCCCGGTTGTGGACGGTGATGTCCGCCCACGAGAGCCCGCTGATGCGCCGGCTGCGCGCCGAGAATCTCGCCAGCCTGTCCGGTCGGGTGCTCGAGGTCGGCGCGGGGACCGGGACGAACTTCGCCTTCTACCCGGACACGGTGACGCAGGTGGTCGCGCTGGAACCCGAGGTGGGTTTGGCACCCAAGGCCCGCGAGGCCGCCGCCGCGGCGCCGGTTCCGGTTACCGTCGTCGAGTCGACCATCGAGGCCATGGGAGATGTCGAGCCGTTCGACGCGGTGGTCTGCTCGCTGGTGCTGTGTTCAGTCGATGATCCGGGATCCGTTCTGCAGCAACTGAACTCGGTTCTCAAGCCTGGCGGTGAACTGCGCTACTTCGAGCATGTCGCCAGTACGGGTTGGCGTGGTTCGCTGCAACGGGTTGCCGACGCCACCATCTGGCCGCGGATCGCCGCGAACTGCCACACCCACCGCGACACCGAGCGGTCCATCGTCGGCGCGGGCTTTGCCCTGCAGACGGCACGCCATCAGTCGACCCTGCCGGCGTGGGCGCCGCTGCCGGTGGCGGAAGTCGCCCTCGGCCGGGCCCGCAAAACGGTGACGGCCCGCTAAAGCCCGTTGGGAGCCGCTCCGATGACTCGCGCGGCCTGCACGATCGCCCCGATCTGCAGCCCCGCCGCGGACTGCGGGGCTACCGAGGTCAGCCGGGTCTTGCCGGCGAGCACGGCAAGCCGTCTGTGCACCAGGTCCGCGGCCGCGGTGGCGCCGTCGTGGCCGGCGGGCCGCGTCAGCCGGGCAAGCCGGGTCAGCATTGCCGGCGTCCGCAGTCCTGTCGTGCCGGATTCCAGCCGGGCGAGATCCTGAAGGCTCAGAACGGCATCCCGCGGGGCTTCGCCGCGGGCGTCCTCCAGCATGGCGATGGTGCCCGGCGTCCTGACCAGTGAGTCGTCGAGGGCTGCCGACAATGCTGTGGACTCGAACGAATCGACGGAGCCGGCCAGCGCCGGCAGGTGGCGGGAGAGCAGCTGCTGATCTTCGCGAAGTTGAGCGATTCGTTCGTCGATCACGTCGGTCATCGTGTAGCCGGACGGCTCGGCCGAGAGTTCCCGCGGATCGTGCCAGAGCGGCACCTCGCAGGTCATGCTGAACGTCCCGAATCGCTTAGCGGCATATCCAGCACTGGAATCTCCGGCGTTCCAGGCCGGACCGTCGGCCGTCGAGCGCGCGGCAAAGTCCTCCACCGGCGGGAAACTCAGGACGCCGGGCTGGTAGCCGGTCATCCCGGTGAAGGGTTCACCGATCGGGTTGAGCGCGATGCCGAACCGCGCAGGTAGGCCGGCAAGCTGCTCGGTCAGCGCGGGTGTGTCGCCGCTGACGATGAAGAACGAACCGCCGGTGTCGGCCCCGTGCAGGGAACACTGCAGATCGGGCCGGGTCAACTCGAGAGCCTTTCGCCAGCATGCGCTTTCGGCGGTCTCGGCCCGGAAGTGGTACCCCGGTATCTCAAGGGGAAAGCTGTACTCCGGCTGGAGCGGGAATGGCGGCCGGTAGAAGTGCCTCAGGTAACGCTCCACGGTCAGCGGGCCATGAAACCAGTTCTGGTTGAGAACGATTCCATCGATGTCGATCGCGGGGATGACGTGCCACTGCCAGCCGGGTGCGTCGGCCAGTGCGCCCTCGGCCGACAGCCTCGAGAGCAGGAGCAGCGCGGTGAGACAGCCGATCGGTTCATTGGGGTGTGGGCCGCCGATGATGAGCGCGGAATGGTCGCCGTCGCCGATCGAGATCAGCTCGATCGGTTGCCCGTTGCCGCTGGCACCCAGGGATTGCACTCGGGCGCGACCGGTGAGTCCCAGTCGCTCCACGATGTGCTCGGAATCGAGTTCGCCGGCGAGCGGAAAGGCGGCCTCGAGCGAATGCATGCGAGTGCTCGTTAGTCGAGTAGTGCCGGCAGCCGCTGCAGTAGACCCGGCAGGGCGGCGCCCGCGGACTCGCGCAGCGACAGATTTGCCGAGGACGACAGGGGAGTGGGTTCGGGGTTGACCTCGATGACCACCGCCCCGTGGGCCAGCGCGATGTCGGGAAGTCCGGCCGCGGGGTAGACGAGCCCGGAGGTGCCGACCACGACGACGATCTCGGAGGTGGCGACCGCCTCGACCGCGGCCTGCCACGGTTCGTCGGGCAGCGCTTCGCCGAACCAGACGATCCCGGGCCGGATCAGGCCGCCGCACTCACAGGACAGGGGCTCTTTCTCCAACACCGGATCGGCCATGTCGGGCAGCGGTCCGTGGTAGCGCGAGCCGCAGGTGTCGCACCAGAACTCGGCGAGGCTGCCGTGCAGGTGGTGCACGATTCGGCTGCCGGCCCGCTCGTGCAG
>SYAB01000022.1 GCA_005787665.1 Actinomycetota bacterium | reverse complement strand
CGCGCCGCTCGGGTCTCAGATCGTCAAGAGTGTCGCAATCAGGCGGATGCGCATGAACCACCGCGCGGTTGCGCATCAGTTCGGACACTGGCGACATAAGGTTAGGTTAGCTTAACCAACTTCGCGCTGTCACGTCCGGAACCGGAAGTGGGGACTTTGGTCCCACCGTCGAATCCACCCTGCCGGAGGCCCGGTCGCCGGGGCTGGAACACTGGTTGCCATGAGTGATGTCCCCGCCTCGGCGAAGCTGTTCGCCGAGGCCTGCGAGGTCATCCCCGGCGGGGTGAACTCCCCGGTGCGGGCGTTCAATTCGGTCGGCGGCACGCCGCGCTACATCACATCCGGGCATGGCTGCTGGCTCACCGACGCTGACGGCAACCGCTACGTGGACCTGGTGTGCTCGTGGGGCCCGATGATCCTCGGCCATGCCCACCCGGCCGTCGTCGATGCGGTACAGCGGACGGCGGCCGACGGGCTGTCCTTCGGTGCGCCGACCCCCGGCGAGACCGAACTGGCCGCCGAGATCATCGCGCGGGTCGCCCCGGTACAACGGGTCCGTCTGGTCCACTCCGGCACCGAGGCCACCATGAGCGCGGTGCGACTGGCCCGCGGGGTCACCGGCCGTCCCAAGATCGTCCAGTTCTCCGGCTGCTACCACGGCCACGTCGACGCACTACTGGCCGATGCCGGATCCGGAGTGGCCACCTTGGGACTGCCTTCATCGCCCGGCGTGACCGGAGCCACGGCGGCGGACACGATCGTGCTGGGGTACAACGACATCGGTGCGCTCGAGGAGACCTTCGCCCGGCACGGCGACAGCATCGCCGCCGTGATCACCGAGGCCGCCGCCGGCAATATGGGCGCCGTCGCGCCGCTTCCCGGCTACAACGCCGCACTGCGCCGGATCACTGCCGAGCACGGCGCGCTGCTCATCATGGACGAGGTGATGACCGGCTTCCGGGTCAGCCGATCCGGTTGGTACGGCCTGGATCCCGTCGACGCCGACCTGTTCACCTTCGGCAAGGTGATGAGCGGCGGTCTGCCGGCGGCCGCGTTCGGTGGCCGCACCGAGGTGATGGAGCGGCTGGCCCCGCTCGGCCCGGTGTATCAGGCCGGCACCCTGTCCGGAAACCCGGTGGCGGTGGCCGCCGGGCTGGCAACCCTGCGCCACGCCGACGACGCCGTCTACGCCGCGCTGGACGCGAACGCCGACCGGCTGGCTGGGCTGCTCGCCGAGGCGCTGTCCACCACCGGGGTGACGCACCGGATCGCGCGGGCCGGCAGCTTCCTGTCGGTGTTCTTCACCGAGGGGCCGGTCACCGACTTCGCGGCGGCCCGGGCGAGTGAGACCTGGCGCTTCCCGCCGTTCTTCCACGCGTTGCTCGACGGAGGGGTGTACGCACCGCCGAGCGCCTTCGAAACCTGGTTCGTCTCAGCGGCTCTCGATGACGACGCCTTCGAGCACATCGCGGCCGCCCTGCCATCGGCCGCCCGCGCCGCCGCCCGGGCCAGGCCCTCATGAACGAGCGAACCATCGTGCACGTCATGCGCCACGGCGAGGTGCACAACCCAGAGGGCGTGCTCTACGGGCGACTGCCCGACTACCACCTGTCCGAGCGCGGCCGGGCCCAGGCCGCGGCTGTCGCGGACTGGCTGGCCGGCCGGGATATTGTCTACGTGGTCGCCTCCCCGCTGGAGCGGGCCCAGGAGACCGCCGCCCCTATCGCGGCAGCGCACGGTCTGGACATCGCCGTCGATGATTCACTCATCGAGTCGCACAACGTCTTTCAGGGCCAGCGGGTCTCACCGGGTGACGGGGCGCTGCGTGATCCGCGCAACTGGTGGCACCTGCGCAACCCGCGCTCACCCTCGTGGGGCGAGCCGTACCACGAGATCGCTGAACGGATGAAGGCCGCGGTGGGCCGGGCCCGGATCAGCGGGACGGGCCACGAGGCGGTCTGCGTCAGCCACCAACTGCCGGTGGAGACCTTGCGTCGGGCGATGAACTCCGAACCGCTGCATCACTTCCCGACCAGGAGGATGTGCAACCTGGCCTCGGTGACGTCGTTCTACTTCGACGGCGAGGATTACGTCGGGTGGGGATACGCGGAGCTCGCCGGACGGTGAGGCGCCTGCTGGTCCCGCTCCTGGCGGCCGTCCTGCTGGCCGGCTGCTCCACCGGCGATGATGCCGTCGCGCAGGGCGGCACCTTCGAGTTCGTCGCGCCCGGCGGCAAAACCGACATCACCTACGACCCGCCCGCGACCCGCGGCAGCCCGGGGCCGGTGTCCGGGCCGGACCTGATGGACACGTCGCGGATCATCTCGCTGGACGACTTCGCCGGCGAGGTGGTGGTGATCAACGTCTGGGGGCAGTGGTGCGGGCCCTGCCGCGCCGAGATCTCCCAGCTACAGCAGGTCTACGAGCAGACCCGTGAGCAGGGGGTGGCCTTCCTGGGGATCGACGTGCGCGACAACGATATCGACGCGCCGCGCGATTTCGTCACCGACCGCAAGGTCACCTTCCCCTCGATCTACGACCCGGCGATGCGCACCATGATCGCCTTCGGCGGCAAGTACCCCACCACGGTGATCCCGTCGACGGTGGTGCTGGACCGCGAGCACCGGGTCGCCGCGGTCTTCCTGCGTGAACTGCTCGCCGAGGATCTGCTGCCGGTCGTCCAGCGACTGGCCGCCGAACCCGGCCCGGGGCAACCGTGACCGGCCTGGCCGAGACCGCCGCGGCCGGCCCGCTGCTCCTGGCGCTGGGCCTGTGCGTGCTGGCCGGACTGGTGTCCTTCGCCTCGCCGTGCGTGGTGCCGCTGGTGCCCGGGTATCTGTCCTACCTCGCCGCGGTGGTCGGGGTCGACGACACCCGTTCGGCGTCCTCGGGCCGCTGGCGAGTCGTGGGTTCGGCGCTGCTGTTCGTCGCCGGATTCACCGTGGTTTTCGTGGCCGGCACGGTGGCGGTTCTCGGGATGACGACCACGTTGATCACCAATCAGGTTGCGCTGCAGCGTATCGGCGGCGTGGTGACCATCCTGATGGGCCTGGTGTTCGTCGGCTTCGTCCCGGCCCTGCAACGCGACGCCCGTTTCACCCCGCGGCTGCTGGCCGGCGTGGCCGGCGCGCCACTGCTCGGAGCGGTCTTCGCCCTCGGCTGGACGCCGTGCCTGGGCCCGACGCTGACCGGGGTGATCGCGGTGGCCTCGGCGACCGACGGAGCCAGCGTTGCCCGCGGGGTCGTGCGGGTGATCGCCTACTGCCTCGGCTTGGGTATCCCGTTCCTGCTGCTGGCGCTCGGGTCGGGGTGGGCGGTCGGGACGTTCGGATGGTTGCGCCGCCATACCCGCGCCATCCAGGTGCTCGGCGGAGTGCTGTTGATCGCGGTGGGACTGGCCCTGGTCACCGGGTTGTGGAACGACG
Source organism: Actinomycetota bacterium (assembly GCA_005787665.1). The sequence goes on along the minus strand of SYAB01000022.1, from coordinate 4,445 downwards.
TCGTCTCCTCCCTGCGCGACGGTCTGGTCAGTGACACCAGGCTGCCGATATGACCACCTCTCTGGCGCGACCAGACGCGAAAGACCCCGACACGCCCAGGCGTGCGGGTCTGCTGCGTCTGCTCGCGGGGAAGGGGTGGCGCGCGCTGACCTCGATGGGTACCGCGTTGGTGTTGCTGTTCCTGTTGGCACTCGGGGCGGTACCCGGTGCGCTGCTGCCGCAGCGCAGCCTGAACGCCGCCAAGGTGGAGCAGTACGCCGCGGCCCATCCCACGCTGGCGCCCTGGCTGGACCGGTTTCAACTGTTCGACGTCTTCTCCAGCTACTGGTTCACCGCCATCTACGTGCTGTTGTTCATCTCGCTGGTGGGCTGCCTGACCCCGCGGACGGTCGAACACCTGCGCAGCCTGCGGGCCACGCCGGTCCCCGCTCCGCGCAATCTGGGGCGGCTGCCCAAACACGCCGAGACCGTCGTCGCCGGGACCCCCGAACAGGTCGCCGAGCGGATCGGCGAACAGTTGCGCGGCTGGCGCCGGATCGTGCGCACCGACGGGACGGTCACCGAGGTGTCCGCCGAGAAGGGCTATCTGCGCGAGTTCGGCAATATCGTCTTTCACTTCTCCCTGCTGGGCCTGCTCGCCGCGATCGCCGTCGGCAAGCTGTTCGGCTACGAAGGCAACGTCATCGTCATCGCCAACGGCGGTCCGGGGTTCTGCTCGGCATCGCCGGCGGCCTATGACTCGTTCCGGGCCGGCAACAGTGTCGACGGCACGGCGCTGTACCCGATGTGCCTGCGGGTCAACGATTTCCAGGCCACGTACCTGCCCACCGGGCAGGCGACCGCCTTCGCGGCCGATATCGACTACCAGGCCGGTGCCGACCTGACGTCGGACACCTGGCGGCCCTACCGGCTGGAGGTCAACCACCCGTTGCGGGTCGGCGGGGACCGGGTGTACCTGCAGGGCCACGGGTATGCGCCCACCTTCACCGTGACCTTCCCGAACGGGCAGCGCCGGTCCCAGACGGTGCAATTCCAGCCGGATGACGCCCAGACACTGCTGTCCTCGGGGACGCTGCGCTTCGATCCGCCCGCCGGGATGTATCCCGCCGACGAGAGGCGCAAGCACCAGATCGCCATCACCGGTCTGTTCGCGCCGACGCAGCAGCTGGACGGCAAGCTGCTGTCGTCGAGCTTTCCCGCCATGAACGACCCCGCCGTGGCGATCGACGTCTACCGCGGCGACGCCGGACTGGACACCGGGCGGCCGCAATCGCTGTTCCGGCTCGACCACCGCCTGATCGAGCAGAACCGGCTGACGAAGGTCAAGCGGGTGAACCTCGAGGCCGGGCAGGAGGTCCGCCTCGACGACGGCACCGTGGTGCGGTTCGACGGGGCTGAGGAGTTCGTCAACATCCAGGTCTCGCACGACCCGGGACAGTTCTGGGTCCTGGTGTCGGCGCTGACCATGATGGGCGGGCTGCTGGTGTCGCTGATCGTGCGGCGTCGGCGGGTATGGGCCCGTATCGCCCCGGCCGGGAACGGTACGGTGAGAGTCGAACTCGGCGGACTTGCCCGCACCGACAACTCCGGATGGGGCGGCGAATTCGACCGGCTCAGCCGCGCGATGGCGCAGGCCGCGGCGGCGCAGACGACGGAGGCGACGGAGACCACGTGAACACCGATATCGACATCGGCCTGTCCCGCTACTCGGACTGGGCTTTCACCGCATCGGTCGTCGTCCTGGTGCTGGCGCTGTTGTTGCTGGCCGTCGAACTCGCCTCCAGTCGTTCCCGCCGCGTCGAAGAGCGCGAATTGGTCGGCGCCGCCCCGGTCGGCGCGGTGCTGGCCGATTCCGGCCGCCCGGGGGTCGTCGCGGATCTCCCCGCGCCGTCGCTGGGCGAGCGGGCCGGCAAGGCCGGACTGGGACTGGTGTACCTGGGCATCGCGCTGCTGTTCGCCTGCATCGTGCTGCGGGGTATGGCGACCTCGCGAGCGCCCTGGGGCAACATGTACGAGTTCATCAACCTGACCAGCCTGTGCGGCCTCGCCGCAGCCGCGGTGGTGCTGCGCAAACCCCAGTACCGAGCGCTGTGGGTGTTCGTGCTGGTACCGGTGCTCGTCCTGCTGACGGTCTCCGGGAAGTGGCTCTACACCCATGCCGCGCCGGTGATGCCCGCGCTGCAGTCCTACTGGCTGCCGATCCACGTCTCGGTGGTCAGCCTGGGTTCGGGGGTGTTCCTCGTTGCCGGGGTGGCCAGCATCCTGTTCCTGCTGAAGATGTCGAGGTTCGGCGAGCCCGGCGCCGACGGGCCGCTCGCCAGGATCGTCGCCAAGCTGCCCGACGCGCAGACACTGGACCGCATCGCCTACCGCACCACGATCTTCGGGTTCCCGGTGTTCGGCTTCGGGGTGATCTTCGGCGCCATCTGGGCCGAAGAGGCGTGGGGGCGGTATTGGGGCTGGGATCCCAAGGAAACGGTGTCCTTCATCGCGTGGGTGATCTACGCGGCCTACCTGCACGCCCGCTCGACCGCGGGCTGGCGCGACCGCAAGGCCGCCTGGATCAACATCGCCGGATTCGTCGCGATGGTGTTCAACCTGTTCTTCATCAACCTGGTCACCGTCGGCCTGCACTCCTACGCCGGGGTGTGAGACGGCGTGTGAGGCCGGGCCCGGTCAGCGCGGGTTGTTGTCCCCGTGGCCGAGCTTCCACAGGAAATCCGGGTCGTCATCGGGTCCGATGACCCGGGTGCCGGGTCGATCGGCACCCGCTCGGATCGCCCGGAAGGCGACATAGCCCACCGCCACGACGGCCAGGATTAACAGCAGGTAAAGCACGGGAAAACCTCCTTGGTCCGAATATACGCGCGTCGGTAGGCTCGGGGCCGTGACGGATGATCTGCCCGCCGGCTCGGGAAGCCGCATGATGCGCGACGTGGCCCTCTACACGCTGGCGAGGCTGGTCCTCGTCGTGGCGCTGACCGCGGTCATCGTCGGGGTGGCGCATCTGCTCGGGATCAAGGAGTTCCCGCTCGTCGTGGCGATGCTGTTCGCGATCGTGCTGGGTCTGCCGCTGGGTATGTGGCTGCTCGCCCCGCTGCGCCGGCGCGCGACCGCCGGGATCGCCGACGTCGACGAACGCCGCCGCCGCGACCGCGCACAGCTGCAGGCGAGATTGCGCGGCGATCAGCCCGATTAGCCCTCTTGGCTCATCGACTCTGCGCCAGGATCGTGAATTCGGCCCGAGCGGCGATCTGGGCGCAGTCTCGACGCGGTCGTCAACCCGCGTAGGCCAGTGCGACGGCAACCGCCGCTGACCACATCAGCATCGTCAGGCCGGTGTCGCGCAGCACCGGGATGAGATCGCGTCCGCCGCTGCCGTCCCGGACCGGTCCCGCGGCCTTCAGCGCCAGTGGAGCCGCGAGCAGGCCGGCGGCGCACCACGGCGTCGCCGCCGCAGCCAGCACCACCGTCAGAACCCCCGCCGTGGCCAGCAGCCCCTGATACAACGCCCGGGTGCGCCGGTCGCCGAGTCGGACCGCCAGCGTCACCTTGCCGGCAACCCGGTCGGTGGGGATGTCGCGGAGGTTGTTGGCCACCAGCACAGCGGCGGAGAGGCCGCCGACGGCGCATGCCAGCACCACACCCACCCAGTCGATCCGCATCGCCTGGGTGTACTGGGTGCCCAGGACCGCGACGGGTCCGAAGAACACGAACACCGCGACCTCGCCGAGGCCGGCGTAGCCGTAGGGGCGGGAACCTCCGGTGTAGAGCCACGCGCCGGCGATGCTCAGCGCCCCGAGGATGATCAGCCGCGGTTCACTGTGGATGGCCAGCGCGAGTCCCGCGACCGCGCCGACGGCCAGGCTGAGGAACGCGGCGGTGCGTACCGCGCGCGGGGCCGCCAATTTGGCGCCCACCAGGCGCACCGGCCCGGCCCGCTCGTCGTCGGTGCCGCGGATTCCGTCGGAGTAGTCGTTGGCGTAGTTGACCCCGATGGTCAGCGCCATCGACACCGCCAGCGCCAGGAGGGCCTTCCACCACACCGCCGACCCCAGCCAGGCGGCGGCGCCGGTGCCGGCGATCACCGGGGCGAGGGCGTTGGGCAGGGTGCGCGGGCGCGCGCCCTCAATCCACTGCGCGACGGTGGCCATCGACTCATCGTCGCACGCGCCTCAGCCCGCCAGCCCACCCACCAGGTTGAGGGTGATCGCGATGATGACGGTGCCCAGCACATAGGACAGCAGCGCCTGGGAGAGCACCGTCATCCGCATGTACCGGGTCTCGACGGTGTTGTCCGAGACCGAGTACGCCATCCCGACGGTGAACGCGACATACGCGAAGTCCAGATAGGTGGGTGCGGCGCCGTCGAAGTCGATCCCCGGGCGGGTGCGGTCGGATGCGGCGAAGTAGAGCCGCGCGTAGCGCAACGTGTAGACGGTGTG
>SYAB01000196.1 GCA_005787665.1 Actinomycetota bacterium | reverse complement strand
GCGGCGCTGCCCGGGGTGGAGGTGCTGCCGCTGTACGCGCGGCTGGCCACCGCCGAACAGCAGCGGGTGTTCACGCCGAACCGGAGCCGGTTGAACCGGCGGGTGGTGCTGGCCACCAATGTCGCTGAGACCTCGCTGACGGTTCCGGGCATCCACTACGTGATCGACCCGGGCACCGCGCGGATCTCGCGCTACAGCCGGCGAACCAAGGTGCAGCGCTTGCCGATCGAGCCGATTTCACAGGCCGCGGCGGCCCAGCGGGCGGGACGGTCGGGGCGGACCGCCGCCGGGGTGTGCATCCGGCTCTACTCCGAGGCGGACTTCGACAGCCGTCCCCGCTACACCGATCCGGAGATCCTGCGCACCAATCTGGCCGCGGTGATCCTGCAGATGGCCGCTCTGGGGCTCGGGGAGGTGCAGAGCTTCCCGTTCCTGGACCCGCCGGATCGGCGGAGCGTCAACGACGGTGTGCAACTGCTGCAGGAACTCGGGGCGTTCGACGCCGCGGCAACCATCACCGAGATCGGCCGCCGGATGGCCCGGCTCCCGGTGGATCCTCGGCTGGGCCGGATGATCCTGCAGGCCGACAGCGAGGGCTGTCTGCCCGAGGTTCTGGTACTCGCCGCGGCCCTGTCGATTCCCGACCCGCGGGAGCGGCCCACCGACCGCGAGGAGGCCGCGCGCCAGCAGCACGCTCGCTTCGCCGACCCGAACTCCGACTTCCTGTCCTACCTGAACCTGTGGAGTTACCTCCAGGACCAGCGTAAAGCGATGTCCGGCAACGCATTCCGGCGAATGTGTCGGGAGGAATTCCTCCATCACCTGCGAGTCCGGGAATGGCAGGATCTGGTCGGGCAACTCCGTGGCCTGGCCACCGGCGTCGGACTTCGGGTCGTCGCACCCGCCGCCGGCGAACAGGCCGCCGATCCGGTGCGGGTGCACGCCGCGCTGGTGGCGGGCCTGCTGTCACACATCGGTGTGCGTGACGGGGAGTCCCGGGACTACACCGGTGCGCGCAATGCCCGGTTCGTGCTGGCGCCGGGATCGGTACTGAGCAGGCGACCACCTCGCTGGGTGGTGGTGGCCGATCTGGTCGAGACGGGCCGGCTGTACGGGAGAACGGCGGCCCGGGTCGATCCGGAGACCGTCGAACGCGTCGCCGGGCATCTGCTGCAACGCAGTTACAGCGAGCCGCATTGGGACGCCGCGCGGGGCACGGTGCTGGCCTACGAGCGGGTGACGCTCTTCGGTCTGGTGCTCGCGGCTCGCCGGCGGACGGGATACGCGAACGTGGACCCCGAACTGGCCCGGGAGCTGTTCATCCGGCACGCCCTGGTCGAGGGCGATTGGCAGACCCGGCACCACTTCTTCGCCGACAACGCCCGATTACGAGGCGAACTGGCCGAACTGGAGGAGCGCGCGCGGCGGCGGGACCTGCTGGCCGATGACGACGAGATCCACGCGTTCTACGACGCGCGGATCCCGCCGGAGGTGGTGTCGAGCCGGCACTTCGACGGCTGGTGGCGCCAACAACGCCGCCGCACACCGGATTTGCTGACGATGACCCGCGAGGATCTGCTGCGGGTGCCCGACGCCGATGCCGATCGCCCGGATCATTGGCGGGCCGAGGATCTTGCGCTCCCGCTGACGTACCGATTCGAGCCGGGGTCCGCCGATGACGGGGTGACCGTCCATGTGCCGATCGCGGTCCTGGCCCGCCTCGGTGGCGCGCAGTTCGGTTGGCAGGTGCCGGCCCTGCGGGAGGAGTTGGTCACCGCGTTGATTCGGTCACTGCCGAAAGACCTGCGCCGCAACTTCGTTCCCGCCCCCGACACCGCGCGCGCGGTGCTCGCCGAACTGCAGCCCGGCAACGAGCCGATCCTGGAGGCACTGCAGCGCGAACTGCACCGCCGCAGCGGGGTGCTGGTCCCGATCTCGGCGTTCGACCTCGACAAGCTGCCGGCCCACCTGCGGGTGACCTTCGCCGTGGAGGATGCCGACGGTGTGGAACTGGCGCGGGGGAAGGATCTCGACGAGATTCAGGCGCGGCTCTCCGGGCAGACCCGGCGGGCCGTGGCCGACGTCGCGCCACCCGGGCTGCAGCGGCGGGGGATCCGGGGCTGGCCGGAGGATCTGGAGCGGTTGCCGGCCACCGTCGAAAGCGGTGGTGTCCGAGGCTATCCCGGGTTCGTCGATGCCGGTAGCGAGGTGGAGATCCGGGTGTTCGCCACCGCCGGCGAACGGGACGCCGCCGCTCCGGCCGGCCAGCGCCGGCTGTTGCGCCTGTGCACCCCGTCCCCGGTGAAGTCCCTGGAGAAGCACCTCGACCCTCGCCGGCGCCTGACCCTGGGGAGCAATCCGGACGGCTCGCTGGGCGCACTGCTGGAGGACTGCGCTGACGCGGCCACCGATGTGCTGGCACCGGTACCGGTGTGGACCCGCGCCGAGTTCGGCGCGCTGCGCCAGCGGGTCGCCGCCGCCCTGCCGCAGGCCTCCGCGGACATCCTGACCCGGGTCGAGGCCGTGCTGAATGCGCTGCAGCAGGTCCGACTGGTGCTGCCGGAGGACCCGCCGCCGGCACACGCCGACGCCGTCGAGGATGTCAAGGCCCAGATCGCGCGACTCCTCGGTCCCGGATTCATCGCCACGGTCGGTGCCGGGCGCTTGGCGGACCTGAGCCGCTATCTGACGGCGATCGCCCGCCGGCTCGACCGGCTGCCGCACGCGCCCGCCGCCGATCTCGACCGGATGCAGCGGGTGCGGTCGGTGCAGCAGGCCTATGACCAACTCCTCCAGGCGATTTCCCCGGTCCGGGCGTGGGAGGCCGACATCAGCGACATCGCCTGGATGATCGAGGAGTTCCGGGTCAGTCTGTGGGCTCAGCAGCTGGGCACCGCGCGCCCGGTCAGCGAGCAGCGAATCCACCGGGCGATCGAGGCGGCGATCCTCAGCTCTCGACGCGCTTCTTCAGCCCGTTGAGCGCCTGGTCGACGATGGTCGCGGCGGCCTTCTTCTTCATGAAGCCCATCATCGGAATCTTGGGGTCGATCTCCAGTTCGTAGGTGACCATGGTGCCCGCGCCGTCCGGAACCAGCGTGTAGGAACCGACGAGCTTGCGCATCATGCCGGACTTCGGCTTACCCGACTCGTCGCTGTTCAGCGTCCAACTCACCGAGTCGTTACCGGCCCAGAGGTAGGAGATCTCGTAGGAGTCCTTCCCGATCGGGGTGGCGATGGTGAACGCGACGTCCCTGGGTCCGCCGTCCTCATGAGTGGTGATGATCTCCACGCCGGTGAAGCCGTCGCTCCACGACGGGTAATCCTCGAGATTGGCGATGACCGCCATCACCTGCTCGGGTGAGGCGTTGATCTTCACCGACTCCGACACGCTCTCGGCCATGTGCTTGTCCCTTCCGTCCTACGGCTGTCCCGTTGCGACCCGGACCGCGCCACTGTGCGCGATGGCGTCGTCCAGCACCAGCTCGGCCACCCGGGAGCGGTGCTGCTCGGCGCTGCCCAGCAGGGCCGCGTCGGTGGCGGCGCGCTTGAAATACAGGTGCGCCTGATGTTCCCAGGTGAAACCGATGCCGCCGTGCACCTGAATGGTGTCGGCGGCGATCCGGCTGAACGCGGCCGAGCAGGTCGCCTGGGCGATGCTGGCCGCCAGGGCCGGGTCGTCGGAGCCGTCGGCGAGGGCCCACACCGCGTGATAGGCGGTCGACCGCGCGTGCTCGAGGTCGACGAGCATGTCGGCGAGGGTGTGCTTGATCGCCTGGACCGAGCCGATCTGGCGGCCGAACTGCAGGCGCGACATGGCGTAGGCCACCGAGAGGTCGAGCAGGTGCTGCGCGGCGCCGACCTGCTCGACGGCGAGCAACGCCGAACCGACCTGCAAAGCATGGGTGATGACCCGCTCGGCCTCCCCGGGACCGGCCAGCAGCCGTCCCGGCGCCGCGGTGAGGGCTACCCGCGCCTGCGGCCGGGTGTGGTCCATCGTCACCAGGGGAGTCCGCTCGACGTCCCCACCGTCGACCGCATAGAGGGCGACCCCGCCCGGCCCGGCGGCGGCTACCAGGATCACGTCGGCGGCGGGGGCGTCGACCACCCGGTCGGCGGTCCCGGACAGCCGGTCCCCGTCGGCGCTCACGCGCACCCTGTCCGGATCGAAGGCGCCGGCGGAGTCCGCGACGGCGAACGCCGCGGTGCGCCGTCCCTCGACGAGCTCGGCGAGCAGTTCGTCGCGGGCCGGTCCCGGCTCGCAGGCGACCAGCGCCGGGATGGCCAGGTAGACGGTGCCGAACAGTGGCCCGCCCGCCAACGAGGCACCGAATTCCTCCACGGCCACCGCCTGGTCGACCAGGGAGCCGCCGGCGCCGCCGTCGCCCTCGGGAACCGCCATGCCCAGCACCCCGAGTTCGGAGCCGAGTCGTCGCCAGGCCGTGGCGTCATAGCCGGTCGCCGACTCCATCAGCCGCCGGGCCGCCGCCTCACCGAAACTGTCGGTGCAGAACCTGCGCACCGCTGCCCGCAGCTGCTGCTGCTCCTCGTTGAGGACGAACCTCGTACCCGGCTCAGCCACGGGGGATCTCCTTCCACGGCATGCCCGCGTCGGCCCGCAGATCGCCGGGTAGCCCCAGCACCCGCTCACCGAGGATGTTGCGCAGCACCTCGGAGGTGCCCCCCTCGATGGTGTTCGCCCGGCTGCGCAGGTAGCGCTGCTGGATCGGGCCGCGCCAGTCGCCGTCGGCGTTGGCGCCGTGCATCGCGTAGCTGTGGTACAGAATCCCTTCGGGCCCAAGGAAATCCATGCAGAACTCGTAGATCCGCTGGTTGAGTTCGGCACCCACCATCTTGCCGATCGAACCCTCCGGCCCGGGGTCACCCGCGGTGGCGGCCGCCCGCGAGCGTTCCGAGGTGAGCCGTTGGGCTTCGGCCCGCAGCCACAGCTGGGCCAACCGGTCACGCAGCACCGGGGTGTGCAGGTCGGGCCGGGAAGCCCAAAGCTCCACCGCGTCGGAGATGGTGCCGGCACCGCGCCTGCTACCGCTGGCTCCCAGTGCGCTGCGTTCGTTCATCAGCGTGGTCATGGCCACCCGCCAGCCGTCCCCCACGGCGCCGAGTCGGTGGGCGTCGGGGATCCGGGCGTCGGTGATGTAGACCTCGTTGAACTCGGCCTGGCCGGTCATCTGGCGAAGCGGCCGGCATTCCACGCCGGCGGCGTGCATGTCCAGGACGAAGTACGTCAGTCCCTTGTGTTTGGGCGCGTCGGGGTCGGTCCGCGCCAGCAGCAGTCCCCAGCGGGACTTGTGCGCCAGGCTGGTCCACACTTTCTGCCCGTTGATGATCCACTCGTCGCCGTCGGTCACCGCGGAGGTGGCCAGACCCGCCAGGTCGGAACCGGCACCGGGTTCGGAGAACAGCTGGCACCAGATGTCCTCGGTGGTGGCCAGCGGGCGCAGGAAGAACCGCTTCAGGTCATCGTTCTGGGCGTGTTCGCGCACGGTCGGCGCCGCCATCCCGTAACCCATCGGATTGAGCCCGAGGGGCACCGGTCCGCCCGCGCCCTGCAGGATCCCGTCGGCGACGGCCTGCAACCCGCGAGAGACGCCGAGCCCGCCCAGCCCGACCGGGAAGTGCACCCAGGAGAGGCCGGAGTCGTAACACGCGCCGAGGAACTCGGTGACCGGGACCTGTTTGGGGTCGTGCGCGGCCACGACCGCGCGGGCCAGTTCGGCAACGCGTTCCTCGGTGCTCATGGCGCCACGATAACCGCCCGCCAACGGCGTCCTCCAACCGGCCGAACGGCATCACGACGTCGTCTAACATTCCCCGGATGGGTAAGGGTCGGGCGCTGGCCTTGGTCGCGGTCGCCTATGTGGTCGCGATCGCGGCGGCGGCGGCCTGGCTCCTCTGGGGCCCGCGAACCGGGCGGTTGTGGCTGGACACCCTGATCGCCGATGTGGTGGCCACCCTGGTGGTGTTCGTTTTC
>SYAB01000021.1 GCA_005787665.1 Actinomycetota bacterium | reverse complement strand
GCCTACCCGGACGGGATCGACGCCAGTTGGGCGGACGGCCGGGGCGCGTCGATACCCGACCGGCAGGGCGTCGATGACGTCGGCTTTCTCGGCGCCCTGATCGATCGCCTGTCCCGAGATTTCGCGATCCCGCCCGGGCGGGTCTTCGTCACCGGCATGTCGGCGGGTGCGTTCATGGCCAACCGGCTGGCCTGCGATCGGGCCGACCTGGTTGCCGCGGTCGCGCCGGTCGCCGGGACGCTCGGGGCGGGACTGGCCTGCGCGCCATCCCGCCCGGTCTCGATGATGGCGGTGCACGGCACCGCCGATCCGGTGGTGCCCTTCGGCGGCGGCGACATGGTCGGCCGCGGTGGTCCCAGTCAGATCGTCTCGGCGCCGACTCTCGCCGAGATCTGGCGTGCGGCCAACCGCTGCCCCGGACCGCTGGCCGCCGATCCGGCATCCGCCGGCGGGATCGAGCAACTGGCCGCAACCGGGTGCGCCGATGCCACCGAGGTGGTCCTGGTTCAGATCGACGGGGGCGACCACACCTGGCCCGCCGCTCGTTTCGCCGCGTCCGGAGCCAGTGGTCAGTTCTTCGCCGCTCAGGTTCGCTGACCTCAGGGCGCCAACACCCGCAACCGATCCCACGGGATGTGGGCCATATCGAAGTAGTCCCACTCGAATCCCGCGTCCACCCACGCCTTGCCGGGATCAGTGTGAGAGGCCCCGGGGACCGCTTCGAACGCGAAGGCCATCCGGGCCGCGCCCTGGTCAGCCACGTAGGCGCCGTGCGTCTGCAGAGTCTTGGCGATCACCTTCTCCCCCGGGGTGATTGCCGGGATGGTGTCGACGTCGACCGCCGGATCCAGCTGGATCCGGGATCCCTCCGGGATGGGCGTCGGCACCCCGGAAAGGTTGACGCCGTCGGACTTGGTGGCCGGGGCAACCAGATCCGGGCCGGCGATGTCGGTGGCGAAGACCAGGGCGTGGTTGAGTCCGCAGTCCGCGGAAATCGCGTCGGCCATCTCCGCGGCGCCGACCACCCCGGCGTAGCGCGACAGGTTGGTCGCCGTTGCCGACCCGGAGGTGTCGACCCCGTTACCGTCGAGTGGCGTCATTCCGCCCCAGGACGCCGTCCAGCTGTCGGACTCCCGGTCATATCGGGCCTGCCACAACCCGAACACCTGTCCGCTGACCGGATCCTGGACCGCGAGATGGCCGTCTCCGCCCTCGTATTGGGGCACCACGGTTCCCCGCGGAATGGGAACGGTCTGGGCTCCGAACGGGTCCGGACCCCACGGCTCGGTGAAGGTCACGTCGTAGCGCGGGGTGGCGACGCTGATCGAATCGGCGGCGAGCAGGGTCGTGCCCTCCCCGAAGAGCTCGGCGACTCGTTCGGCGCCGGGATCGGCGAAGTATCCGGTCCAGGTGGCACTGCCCGGCGCCAGCGCCGGGTCGGGACCGATCGACTTCCACAGCCAGTCGGCGTGCTCGAAATAGTCACGGAAGGTGATCCCCCCGGATGCCGGGTCGAAGTACACCGACATGGTCCGTTCCTCAGTCGGGGCGTCGGCCATCGACTGGCCGGGCTTGCGGTCGAGGAATCGGTAGACGAAGCGGCTCTGGGCGAAATCGACTGTCTGGGGAGCGATACGGTCCCCCAGGGGTAGCACGTTCGTGGCGCGATAGGAGCGGCCGTCGTTCATCGCCACCACCGCGTAGAAGAAGGTGCCGCTCCCACCGGGGTCGTTCGCCAGCAAAAGCCCCTCGTCGAGATTGCCGTCGCCGTCCAGATCCCCGGTCACCGGCTCACCCACGACCCGCACGGTGTTGCGGCCCGCCGATCCGGGAGCGGACTCTTTCGCCGCCTCCCCGTTGGCCAGCGCGAACGTGTCCCCCCCGATGGTGACGTTCAGGTTCATCACGGCGGCCGGGTCCGGTCCGTGCGGGCGCTCCAGCACCGACCGGATGGCGGCAAAGAGCAGTCCCAGGGCGGCGATCGCGGCCAGGATGCCGATCAACATCGGCTTGCGCATGCCGGCCTCTACCCCATGCGCAGGTAGTAGGAGACCGTCCGGGGTGCGACCTCGCTGCCGCCGAACCAGCCGGTGACCCGCGCGCTGGTCCAGAAGTTGGGTTGCAGGTCCGCCGGCGTGGCCTTGTAGACGGTGCGGTCCCCGTAGCTGACGCTGATGCCGTCATAGTCCACGGTGTAGCTGAACGTCTGGTCGACGGGAATGGTGATGATCTCCTCGTCGGTGGGGAATACGTAGGCGAACTCGACGTCGAAGAAAGGCCCCACCTCGAACATGCCGCTGGTGAGGTTGTAGCGCCAGACGACCATGCTGGCGTTGCGTTCGGGGCGCCACGGCGTAAACGTGATTCCGGCGAGTTTGTTCCAGTCGAACTGGTCCTCATCCTTGAGGTCGTAGGCCGAGTCTGCGATGAAGGTGGCCTCGCCGGACTCCTCGGTGACCCATAGCGCCCACCGGTTCGGGATCACGAAACTGGTTCCCTGGTAGATGGTGAGCAGCCGGCCCCGGCCGCCGTTGAACAGCCCCGGGGCGAGCGCAGGGGCGGGCTGGGACCGGACTACGGCGCCCCGGATCTGGCGACGAACCTCAGGTGTCGGCGGGGCCGGAACCGGGATCTGGGCCGCCGAGTCGACGGGCACCGTCAGACGTTCGGGACCGGCGGCGAGCGACCGACTCGCTGCGGCGTTGCCGGCCGACGACGCTTTCGTGGACTTCGGGGGCTTCGCCGCGGCCGGGGCGGGTGTCGCGCCCCGGGCTGCGGCCCCCTTCGCCGGGCGCGCCGGGCCGGAGTCGCGGGCCGGGCCGCGGTGCGACGCGCGTTGGTGGGAGTCGCGGGACGCTGAACTGCGACCGTCGTTGCGTTCCGGGGCGGCTGATGCGGTGTCTGCCAATGCGATACCGACGGCCGACGCGACTCCCAGAGCCATCCCGATTCCCGCGGCATAGCGCGCGGCCGGCTTCATGGGCACCCTCATCTGAACCCGCTGTCTCAGGTGAACTTGATGAAGTACGACAACGTCCGGGGCGCCACCTCGTTGCCGCCGAACCATCCGCTGACCCGCACCGCGGTCCAGACGTTGGGGGTCAGCCCCTGAGGGTAGGGCTTGAACACCGTTGTGCCGCCGTAGCTCAGCGTGACCCCGGTGTAGTCGACGAGGTAGTCGAAGGTTTCCCCGGCCGGGACCGAGATGATTTGCGAGGGGCCCTGCGGCGAGATCCGCACCTTGTCGACGTTGTAGAACGGGCCGATTTCGAATTCCTGGGTGGTCAGGTTGTATCGCCAGCCGACCATCGCCGAGTCGCGGTCGGGTTCCAGCGGCGTGAAAGCGATGCCGGTGAACTTGCTCCAGTCGAATTGGTCCTCGTCGTTCAGGTCGTAGACCGAATCGGTGGTGAAGGTTCCGGTGCCCTGGACCTTCTGCACGAAGAAGCCGCCGAAATTGTTGGGGATGGCGAAGTGCGTGCCTTTGTAGATGGTGATCTGCCGGCCGCGGGGATCGCAGTTGAACAGT
>SYAB01000195.1 GCA_005787665.1 Actinomycetota bacterium | reverse complement strand
GGGCCTCATCAAACAACTTCCAACCCCGTTGAGCGTGCACGTCTACCGGCTGGTGTGGCGGCAGATGATTCTGTTCGCCCACAACATCGTGATCTTCGTCGTCATCGCGGTCATCTATCCCAAGCCGTGGTCGTGGGCCGATCTCACGGTGGTCCCCGCGCTGGTGCTCATCATGCTCAACTGCGTGTGGGTCTCGTTCTGCTTCGGCATCCTGGCCACCCGATACCGCGACATCGGACCGCTGCTCGCCTCCCTGGTGCAGCTGCTGTTCTTCATGACGCCGATCATCTGGAACGCCGACACTCTGGAGCAGCAGGGCGCGAACCGGTGGGCGAAGCTCATCGAACTCAACCCGTTGCTGCATTACCTCGACATCCTGCGGGCACCACTCCTGGGGGCCCAGCAGGAACCCCGGCACTGGATCGTCGTGATCACGTTGACGGTGCTGGGCTGGTGCGCTGCGGCATTGGCGTTGCGGCAGTTCCGGGCCAGGGTCCCCTACTGGGTCTGACGTCAGCAGCTCAGCGGCGTCAGTACTCCCGACCGAAGCACTCCGACCGCACGATCGGACTCCTTGGGTCCCCGGCCCGGGCCGGCCCAGAGGTTCAGCGCCAGGGTGCCGGCTTTCGCGGCGACGACCATGTCGTACTGACCCGGAGTGCGAGGAGTCAGTTCGGCCACCGCGCCGGATCGGACGTCGACGATGGTCGCGGATGCTTCTCGCATCATTGTCGAACCGCCCGCGTCCACGATGACGAACGAATCGAACACCAGGACCGGCCGGACGAATTTGGTCACGTCGAGGGTGAGACCACTGACCCTCACCGCTCCGGTCTCCGGTGACCAGTAGCCGATCCCGCGGCCCCCCTGGGGCACATCGACGATCCAGCCGTAGGACGTGCCGTCGGTACCCAGCGACGCCGTGTCGACCGACGGGATTCCGGCCACCGCTGCGGGCAGGTCGGCGTTCGGCATCCCCTGAGCCGACCACGGCACCCCCGCCGGGCCGGCGAGAAGATCGCTGATCGGACCGGAGTCGACGTCCGTCGCCGTACCGGTCACCGGATCGAACGCGTGCACGACACCGGTCTCGCTGTTGTAGGTGTCCCGGGTGATCCAGTAGGCCGTGCCGTTGGACAGCACGGCATTGTCGAGAACGTTGCGTTGCGGAGTCGCCGCGACGTCGGCCGCGGACTGCTCGGCGACGGTCCGCTGCGACCCGTCCCGCCGGTCGATCAGCTCGATGCGGGTGACCTGGGGCAACACCCCATTGGCATGGCGGGGATGACGAACGACCGTGAACAGAACCCAGCGTTCGTCGATACCGGCGTAGCCGATCGTGAACAGGTCGGGCTCCGGCACGGCGAAAAGCTCGCGAACCGAACCGTCGGCACCGATCACCAACAGTTCGCGGTCGGCTCCGCTGTCCATGACCGCAACGACTTCACCGGCCGGACCGACCGCTCGGGCGGTGGTCGAGACGCCACCGGTGTCGACGGCACTCGCGGCGATCGCATCCGCCCACTGGGCCGGCAGTTCGACCGTGCACGCCTCTCGCTCGACGAGCGCTTCGCGGGCCATCCGGCCGTCGCCGTCCGTGTTCTGCCCACACGCCGCGGTGAGGACCATCGGAATCGCGAACAGCACCGCCCGGATGCGCACCCCTCAGCCCGGCAGGCTTCCATGCTGGGGTTCCGGTCCGAACCGGAACCGCCGAGCGGTGACCTCGACCGGTGTCACGCGGACAAAGCGCAGTTTCTCGGTCGGCACCCAGGGCATCAAGCCGGCCTGCTCGGCCTCGCGGATCTCCTCTGCACTGCTCAGCATCCGGGCGGTGCCGCGGACGATGACACTCCAGCCTTCGGCGACCGTGTGGTCATCCGCCTCGAACAGCACCTTCTCATTCATCACGGTGGTGAACAGTTTGGTGCCCTCGGCTGTCCGGAACAGCACGGTGCCTTTCTGGGTGACGAAGTTGACCGGGAAGATCTCCAACTGCCCGCCGAAGTAGGTCACCAACCGGCCCAGCGCGACGCTGGACAGTAGGTCCCACGCTTCTCGGTCATCGAGGACGGTTATCGCACCCTGTTCGATCGCCATGGGCCACATAGTGTCTGCGCATCGGCTCCGGCGCAAGGGCTGAAAGGCCTTCACCCGGGCCTGCATCCTTCATCGGCGCAGGGCCGCCAATTCGGCGCGCAGGTTCGCGCGGGCGGCAGGCTCCCAGAGCCGGCGCCCGAGCCGGGTGCGGAACACCCCCGGTCCCTCGAGTAGTCCGAGGAGAACCTGCAGCCTGCCCTTTCCGAACACCTCGTCGGGGATGTGCGGGTACTCGGCCCGGATGGCGGCGGTATTGCGTCGGTACACCTCTCCGGGCACCGCCAGAGCGGAAAGATCGGCGTCGGAGAGGACCTCCCCGTTTCGATCGCCGGGGGCGGGATCGTGGGTGATGGTGACCCGAACCAGTCGTGCGACCTCATCGACGAGATGCGGTGCCACGCCGAGGGCGGACAAGTCGCGCTCGGCGCGCAGCGCACTGCGCTCCTCGTCGTCCGGCCGACCGTCATAGACCGCGTCGTGGTACCACGCCGCGAGGCGGACAGCGTCAGCGTCCTCGGCGAGCGGGGCCAACTCCTCCACTCGGGCGAGGATGTCGCGCAGGTGCGCCACCGAGTGGTAGTGCCGGTGCGGCTCTGACCAGGCATCAACGAGGTTGCGGCCGACGTCCCCGGCCGTCGGGTCGGTGCTGTGGCGGGAGATCAACTCCCCCCACGCCTCGATCAGATCCCGCACACCCTCGCCGTGCACCCCACCATCGTGCACCCACCTGCACGTAAGCTTCCCCGCGATGGCCGAAATCGCCCACCCGACGCCGTTGAGCCTGCGGACCCAGGTACTGCGTTTCGTGCTCACCGGCGGGTTCTCCGCGATCGTGGACTTCGGCCTCTACGTCCTGCTCTACACGCAGGCCGGACTCAACCTCGACCTGGCCAAGGCGATCGGCTTCATCGCCGGCACGCTGACCGCGTACCTCATCAACCGGCGCTGGACGTTCGGCGCGGCCCCCAGTCGCGCTCGCTTCGCCAAGGTGATGGTGCTGTATGCGATCACCTTCGCCGTGCAGGTCGGACTGAATCACCTCTGCCTGCGACTGCTCGAGTACGAGACGTGGGCGGTGCCGGTGGCCTTCGTCATCGCCCAGGGCACGGCGACGGTGATCAACTTCGTCGTGCAGCGCGTGTGGATCTTCCGGAGCGTGACGACCCGGGAACGGGCGTGAGCGGTACCCTCGTCACGATGTCCGCCACGACGAGCACCCAGCGACTGACCGGCTGGGGCCGCACCGCCCCGAGCGTCGCCGAGGTCCTGTCGACCCCGGATCCCGACGAGATCATCCGGGCGGTCGAACGCGCCGCCGACGGCCGGCACCGCGGGGTCATCGCGCGCGGCCTGGGCCGCTCCTACGGCGACAACGCACAGAACGGCGGCGGACTCGTCATCGACATGACCGCCCTCAACCGCATCCATTCGGTGGACGCCGAGACCCGCATGGTCGACGTCGACGGCGGGGTCAGTCTGGACGCGTTGATGAAAGCCGCGCTGCCGTGCGGGTTATGGGTGCCGGTGCTACCCGGAACCCGACAGGTCACCATCGGCGGTGCGATCGGCTGCGACATCCACGGCAAGAACCATCACAGCGCCGGCAGCTTCGGCAACCACGTCCGTTCGATGGATCTGCTGACCGCCGACGGCCGGGTTCGCACCATCACGCCCGACGGTCCGGACGCCGACCTCTTCTGGGCCACCGTCGGCGGCAACGGACTGACCGGAATCATTCTGCGCGCCACCATCGAGATGACACCGACCGAGACGGCGTACTTCATCGCCGACGGCGACGTCACCCGAAGCCTCGACGAGACGATCGCCTTCCACAGTGACGGCAGCGAGTCCCGCTACACCTACTCGAGCGCATGGTTCGACGCCATCAGTCCGCCACCCAAACTCGGCCGGGCCGCGATCTCCCGGGGATCGCTGGCACGGCTGGATCAGCTGCCCGAGAAATTGCAACGAAATCCGCTGAAATTCGATGCCCCGCAATTGCTGACGTTCCCGGACGTTTTCCCCAACGGTCTGGCGAACAAGTACACCTTCGGTCCGATCGGTGAACTGTGGTACCGCAAGTCTGGCACCTACCGGGGCAAGGTTCAGAACCTCACGCAGTTCTACCACCCGTTGGACATGTTCGGAGAGTGGAACCGCGCCTACGGGCCCGCCGGTTTCCTTCAATATCAGTTCGTGGTCCCCACCGAGGCCGTCGAGGAATTCAAGGCGATCATCATCGACATCCAGGCCTCGGGCCACTACACCTTCCTCAATGTGTTCAAGCTTTTCGGCCCGGGAAACCAAGCGCCCCTGAGCTTTCCGATCCCCGGCTGGAACGTCTGCGTGGACTTCCCCATCAAGGCCGGTCTGAGCGAGTTCGTCTCCGGTCTGGACCGCCGAGTGCTGGAGTTCGGCGGACGTCTCTACACCGCAAAGGACTCGCGCACCAGCGCGGAGACCTTCCACGCCATGTACCCGCGCATTGACGAGTGGATTGCGGTGCGCCGCAAGGTAGATCCGCACGCGGTGTTCGCGTCCGATATGGCCCGACGTTTGGAGTTGTTGTAAATGGTGCTCGACGCCGTCGGAAACCCCCAGCGGATTCTGCTGCTCGGCGGCACCTCCGAGATCGGACTGGCCATCTGCGAGCGTTACCTGCGTGACGCCCCGGCCCGCATCATCCTGGCCGCGCTTCCCGACGACCCGGGGCGCGATGCCGCCGTGGCGCAGATGACCGCTGCCGGCGCCAAGTCGGTCGATGTGGTCGACTTCGACGCGGTCGACACCGCCAGCCACCCCGCTGTGATCGAGCAGTGTTTCGCAGACGGTGACGTCGACGTGGCGATCGTGGCGTTCGGCCTGCTCGGCGACGCCGAGGAGCTGTGGCAGGACCAGCGCAAGGCGGTTCAGATCGCCGAGATCAACTACACCGCAGCCGTTTCGGTGGGAGTGCTGCTCGGCGAGAGGATGCGCCGGCAAGGATTCGGCCGGATCATCGCGATGAGTTCGGCGGCCGGCGAGCGGGTCCGGCGGTCCAACTTCGTCTACGGCTCCACGAAAGCCGGTCTTGACGGTTTCTACCTCGGGCTCGGCGAGGCACTTCGTCCGCTCGGAGTCAACGTTCTGGTGATCCGGCCCGGCCAGGTGCGTACCCGGATGAGCGCCCACGTCAAGGAAGCCCCACTGACCGTCGACAAGGAGTACGTCGCCGATCTCGCGGTCACCGCCTCCGCGAAGGGCAAGGAATTGGTCTGGGCGCCAGGGACTTTCCGATACGTCATGATGGTGCTGCGCCACATCCCGCGGCCGATCTTCCGCAAGCTGCCGATCTGAGTCCGCCCGTGCAGTCGGTGCGAAACGGCCTGTCTGCCGCGGGTCAGATGGTTCTGGCGGGCCTGGTGGCTCTCGGTGT
Source organism: Actinomycetota bacterium (assembly GCA_005787665.1). Next base: position 7,955 of record SYAB01000195.1, on the reverse strand, counting down.
GGCCGTGGTCGCGCTGAACGCCATCTCCCGGGTGGAGTGGCCGGCGTTCCCCTCATCGAACCAGTTGCACGCTCTGACCACCGTCGGCCAGGTGAGCTGTCTCATCGGACTAGTCGTCATGGGCGTGCTGTGGCGGCGCGGTGGCCCTGCGCGGTGGGCGGCCCGGGTCGGGTCGTTCGCCCTGCTGGCGGGCTTCACGGTGGTGACTCTCGGGATGCCGCTGGGAGCGACCAAGCTGTACCTCTTCGGGATCTCCGTCGATCAGCAGTTCCGGACCGAGTACCTGACCCGGCTGACCGACAGCGCGTCCCTGCGTGACATGACCTACGCCGGCATGCCCCCCTTCTATCCGCCCGGGTGGTTCTGGCTCGGGGGCCGGGCCGCCGCGATCACCGGCACCCCCGGCTGGGAGATGTACAAGCCGTGGGCCATCGCCTCGATCGCAGTCGCGGTCGCGGTGGCCATGGCGCTCTGGTCGACGCTGGTCCGTTTCGAGTACGCGCTGGCGGTCACCACGGCGACCGCGGCAGTCACGTTGGCCTATAACGCGCCGGAGCCCTACAGCGCCATCATCACGGTGCTCATTCCACCGGTCCTCGTGCTCGCCTGGTCTGCGCTGCGCGGCGGAGACGGCTACTCGGGCCGAGCGGCCGTGGTGGGCGTCGGGGTATTTCTCGGAGTCACCGCAACCTTCTACACTTTGCTGCTCGCCTACACCGCGTTCGCGGTGACGATCATGGCGGGCCTGGCCGCGGTGGCCCGCCGAAGCCCGCGGCCACTGGTTCGGCTGGCCGTCATCGCCGTCATCGCCACGGCCATCGCCGCGATCACCTGGCTGCCCTGGCTACTGCGCGCGGCGCGCGGGCCACTCAGCGGAACCGGGAGTGCCCAGCACTATCTCCCCGGCGACGGCGCGGTGCTGACGTTCCCGATGCTGCAGTTCTCGCTGCTGGGCGCGCTGTGCATGCTCGGCACGGTATGGCTGGCCTGGCGGGCTTCCAGTTCCGTGCGGGCCGGCGCCCTGGGCATCGGGGTGCTGGCGCTCTACGCCTGGTCGCTGCTGTCGATGCTGACCACGCTCGCGGGAACGACCCTGCTGTCCTTCCGGCTCCAGCCCACCCTCACGGTGCTGCTGTCGGCAGCGGGAGTGTTCGGGTTCATCGATGTGACCCGTTCGGCTGCCGCGCGCTGGCATCGCCGGAATGCGGTGACCTGGGGACCCGTGCGATCGGCGGCACTCGCCATCGGCCTGATCGGCGCCATCGGGTTCAGCCAGGACATCCCGCACGTGCTGCGGCCCGACATCACCGTCGCCTACACCGACACCGACGGCGACGGACAACGCGGCGACCGCCGGCCCCCGGGGGCCGAGAAGTACTACCCGAAGGTGGACGAGGCGATCCGCGAGGCGACCGGTAAACCACGCGACCAGACCGTCGTGATGACCGCCGACTACAGCTTCCTGTCCTACTACCCCTATTTCGGCTTCCAGGGCCTCACATCGCACTACGCCAACCCCCTTGCCGAGTTCGATCGCCGGGCCGCCGCCATCGAGTCCTGGGCCGACATCGAGGACCCGGCCGAGTTCGCCGCAGCCCTCGACGCCCTGCCCTGGCCGGCACCGACGGTCTTCCTGATGCGCCGCGGCGGGGCGGCGGGGTCGGCCAACACATTCACGCTGCGCCTGGCCGAGGACGTCTACCCGAACCAGCCCAACGTGCGGCGGTACACCGTCGACCTGGACGCCGGTCTGTTCGCCGAACCGTATTTCACTCTGTCGACGATCGGCCCCTTCGTGCTGGCGGTGCGCACCGCCCGCTGAGGCACTCAGAAATGTCGGCCGGCCCGACTACTGTAGAACACATGTTCGATAACGAACTCCCGCCCGCCCCTCCGCTCGGCGATGCCGAGGACGCGGCCGTCGTGATGGCGATCGCCGGGTGGGCCCGGGTGGAGGCGCAGGCCGCGGCCCGGCGACTGCAGGCGGTGGCGGAGTTGGTGCACCGGCGGTGTGCCGCTGACGACCGGTCGCACTGGTCCTGTGACGAGTGGGATGCCGCCGCCGCGGAGGTGTCCGCGGCACTGGGGATCAGCCACGGGCGGGCCTCGGGTCAGATGTTTCAGGCGATGGGCTTGCGGGAGCGGCTGCCGCGGGTCGCGGCGCTGTTCGCCAGGGGCGACGCGAGCGCCCGGGTGATCGGGGCGATCACCTGGCGTACCGACCTTGTCGTCGATGTCGACGCGTTGGCGTCGATCGACGCAGCGATCGCCGATCGTGCCACTGCCTGGGACGCTCTGTCGCAGCACAAACTCGATCAGGCCATCGATGCGATCCTCGACCGGCACGATCCCGAGGCCGTGCGGCGAACCCAGGCCGGCGTGCGGGGCCGCGATGTGAGCTTCGGGGGCAGGAACGCCGAGACCGGGACGACGTCGATGTGGGCCAGGTTGCTCGGCGCCGATGCTGCCGTCCTCGAACGCCGGCTCACCCGGATGGCACATGCGGTGTGCGACGACGATCCCCGCACCCTGGGGCAGCGCCGCGCGGACGCCCTGGGCGCGCTGGGCGCCGGCGCCGACGAACTGGCCTGTCAATGCGGCGAACCGCAATGCCCGGCGGCGGCCCCCGATGCGAGGGCCGGGGCGGTGGTGGTGCACGTCCTCGCCGACGCCGCGGCACTCGAGGCCGCCCCCGATCCCCTGACGTCCGGAGAGGGGCCGCGAGACCCGCGCCCGCCCGTCACCCGCGAGACCCGGCTCAGCGAGCTCCTGGCTCCGGATCCGGCGCCGGCACCGCAGCCGGCACCGCCGGGCCGGGCGGCCATCGCCGGCGGCCCGACCGTGCCGACCCCTCTGTTGGCCCAACTGATCGCCGGCGGTGCAACCGTGCGTCCGGTGCACCGCCCGTCGCGCGAGGCGGAACCCGGCTACCGGCCGTCGGTCGCACTGCAGGAGTTCGTCCGGATGCGCGACCTGACCTGCCGGTTCCCGAACTGCGATGTGCCCGCCGACCGCTGCGACGTCGATCACGGGATCCCCTGGCCGTTCGGACCCACCCATCCGTCGAATCTCCGCTGCCTGTGCCGGCTGAACCACCTCCTGAAGACGTTCTGGGTGGGCGACGATGGCTGGTCCGACCACCAGGACCCCGATGGCACCATCACCTGGCTCTCGCCGTCGGGTCAGACCTACACCACGCAGCCGGGAAGCCGACTGCTCTTTCCGGATTGGGACACCGACACCGGCCCGGTGCCCGCACACCGCGCGCCCCCGCCGGGCACCGCCGACCGCGGGGCCATGATGCCCGTCCGGCGACGCACCCGCGCCACCGAACGTCTGCGGCGCATCACCCGTGAGCGCGCCGACAACGAAGCCCGCATCGCCGCCGAGAGCATCCCGCCGCCGTTCTGATTCTGGTGTCACGGGGAGGCCAACTACCATCTAGCGACGTGGATGCGACGCGGGCGACCTACCGGAACGCCCGTCGGGTCGCCGCCGTCGCCGGTCTCTTGGGGGCATTGTGCGCAATCCTGACTCCGTTCCTGCCGGTCAAGCAGACCACCGCCGAACTGAACTGGCCGCAGAACGGCGTGTTGGACAGCGTCACCGCACCGCTGATCGGCTACGTGCCGACGGAACTGACCATCACCGTTCCCTGTAGCGCTGCAGCCGGCCTGGATTCCACCCGGTCGGTCCTGCTCTCCACGGTGCCCAAACAGGCGCCCAAGGCCGTCGATCGCGGGTTGCTGATCCAACGGGCCAACAAGGACCTGGTGGTCGTGGTGCGCAACACCCCGGTGGTCGTGGCGCCGATGAGCCAGGTCCTCAGCCCCGCCTGCGAGCAGCTGACCTTCACCGCCCACGCCGACAAGGTCACCGGGGAGTTCGTCGGCCTCACGAAAGACCCCGACAGCGACGACCCGGGCTCACCCCTGCGCGGGGAGCGCGGTGGCTACGACTTCCGGCCGCAGATCGTCGGGGTGTTCACCGATCTGTCCGGACCCGCGCCGCCGGGGCTGAGCCTGGCCGCCACGATCGACACCCGCTACAGCACCGGCCCGACCGCGTTGAAGATGGCAGCGATGGTGCTCGGCGTACTGCTCACCGTCGTCGCGCTGATCGCCCTGCACATCCTCGACACCGCCGACGGCACCCGGCACCGCCGGCTGCTGCCGGCTCGGTGGTGGTCACTGGGCCCGTTGGACGGCCTGGTGATCGCCGTCCTGGTGTGGTGGCACTTCGTCGGGGCCAATACCTCCGACGACGGCTACATCCTCACCATGGCGCGGGTGTCGGAGAACGCCGGCTATATGGCCAACTACTACCGCTGGTTCGGCACGCCCGAAGCGCCGTTCGGCTGGTACTACGACCTGCTCGCCGCATGGGCGCACGTCTCGACGGCGAGCATCTGGATGCGGTTGCCCACCCTGGTCATGGCGCTGGCGTGCTGGTGGCTGATCAGCCGGGAGGTCATCCCCCGCCTGGGCAACGCCGTCAAACACAGCCGGGCCGCCGCCTGGACCGCTGCCGGCCTGTTCCTGGCGTTCTGGCTGCCGCTCAACAACGGCCTGCGGCCCGAGCCGATCATCGCCCTGGGCATCCTGGCCACCTGGTGCTCGGTCGAACGCGGGGTGGCGACCAGCCGGCTGGTGCCCGTCGCGGTGGCCTGCGTCATCGGTGCGCTGACCTTGTTCTCCGGCCCGACCGGCATCGCGTCCATCGGTGCGCTGCTCGTCGCCAGCGGCCCGCTGCGGACCATCCTGCATCGCCGTTCCCGGCAGTTCGGCCTGCTGCCACTGCTGGCTCCGATCCTGGCCGCCGCCGCGGTACCGCTGATCCTGATGTTCCGCGACCAGAGCATCGCGGCCGTCGTGGAGGCCAACCAACTCAAGCGGGCGGTCGGGCCGAGCCTGAGCTGGTTCGACGAGCACACCCGCTACGAGCGACTGATGATGGCCACCCCCGACGGCTCGGTCGCCCGCCGGTTCGCGGTGCTGGCGCTGATCGTGGCGCTGGCGGTCTCGGTGGCGATGATGTTGCGCCGCGGCCACATCCCCGGTACGGCGGCCGGCCCGAGTCGGCGCATCGTCGGCATCACCGTCATCTCGTTCCTGGCGATGATGTTCACCCCGACCAAGTGGACCCACCATTTCGGCGTCTTCGCCGGACTGGCCGGTTCGCTGGGCGCACTGGCCGCGATCGCCGTCACACCCCATGTGCTGGGCTCACGCCGCAACCGGGCGGTGTTCGCCGCCGCGACGCTGTTCGTGACGGCGCTGGCCTTCGCCAGCGTCAACGGTTGGTGGTACGTCTCCAACTTCGGGGTACCGTGGTCGAACCAATTCCCGGAATGGCGGTTGGGATTCACCACGGTCCTGCTGGGCATGACGGTGGCGGCCTTGCTGCTGGCCGCATGGTTCCACTTCTCCAGTCGGCCCGATCCGGTTTCCGGCCCCCCGCGGTGGTGGTCGCGGCTCACCGGGTCCCCACTGGCGGTGGCCGCCTGGCTGCTGGTCCTCTTCGAGGTGACGTCACTGACACTCGGCATGATCCACCAGTACCCGGCCTGGTCGGTCGGCAGGTCGAACCTGCAGGCCCTGACCGGGAAAACCTGCGGACTGGCCGACGACGTGCTGGTCGAACCGGACCCCAATGTCGGGATGCTGCAACCGGCGGACATTCCGGTCCGCGAGGCCCTGGGATCGGTGACCGCAGAGGGGTTCTCGCCCAACGGAATTCCCGCGGACATCTCGGCCGACCCGGTCAAGGAGCCACCCGAGAGCGGCAACTTCATCGACGAGGAGACCGAGGCCGCCGGGAACGGGACCGCCGGGGTGACGGCAACGCCCGGCGTCAACGGCTCACGGGTCAAGCTCCCCTACGGACTGGACCCCGCCACCACGCCGGTGCTGGGCAGTTGGCGATCCGGGGTCCAGCAGCCGGCCCGGCTTCGCTCGGCCTGGTACCGGCTGCCGCCGCGGAACGACGACGGCTCGGCGCCCCTGCTGGTGGTATCGGCGGCGGGCCGGTTCGACCAGGACGAAGTCACCGTGCAATGGGCCACCGACCGGCAGGCCGCCGCGGGCGAGGTGGGCGGCTCGCTGGGGTTCGCCGATATCGGACCGGCACCGGCATGGCGGAATCTGCGCGCGCCACTGAAAGCGATCCCCTCCGACGCGACACTGGTCCGCGTCGTCGCGGTCGACGACGACCTCGCGCCGCAGCACTGGATCGCGGTGACTCCGCCCCGGATCCCCACCTTGAGCACGCTGCAGCAGGTGGTCGGTTCCCAGGACCCCGTGCTGCTGGACTGGCTGGTCGGCCTGGCCTTCCCCTGCCAGCGACCATTCGGACACGTCGCCGGGGTCACCGAGGTGCCGAAATGGCGGATTCTGCCGGACCGTTTCGGCGCCGACGCGAACTCACCGGTCATGGACAACATCGGCGGCGGACCGCTGGGAATCAGCGAACTGCTGTTCCGCCCGACCACCGTGGCCAGCTACCTGAAGGACGACTGGTTCCGCGACTGGGGCGCCCTGCAGCGCCTGACGCTGTATTACCCGGACGCCGGGCCCGCCCGACTCGACCTCGGGACCGCCTCCCGAAGCGGCCTGTGGAGCCCCGCCCCGCTGCGCCCGACGTAGCGCGTCAGATGTGGCCGGGCATTCCCGGCATGGCCGGTGTCATCGGCATCATCGGCGTCATGGGCATCATCGGCGTCATCGGCGCGGGCGGCGGCGTCGGCGGCCGGGGGACGAAGGGGCTGCCCATACACGCGGCATCGGCCGGCGCCTGCACACACTGCGGATCGAGTGGGCCCGTCGGGGTCGACGGCGGCGCGTAGGGACTGCCCATGCACTGGGGAACATCGGGCCACGTCGCACAGCGGGGATCCTCCGGGCCGGTCGGCGTCCCCGGATCGCCCGGATCTGCCGAGGAGATCGCCGGAGCGACCAGAACCGCACAACTCACCGCAAGGACAGCGCAGGTGAACCTGGGGGCCATGAAAAAAGTAAACACGATGTCATCGCCATGGTGGGCTGGGTCCGCTGTGCGGGCAGTCCCGTCGCCTACCATCGACGCTCGTGCCCAGCGAGACCGCCGACTCCACCCGGATCGCGCGACTCATCGCCGTTCTCGCCGGGCTGGCCGGAGTGGTGTTGTGCGCGCTGACCCCGCTCCTCCCGGTCACCCAGACCACCGCCACCATCCTGTGGCCACAGGGCACCGGTGCCGACGGGATGGTCGGCGACATCACCGCACCTTTGGTCTCCGGCGCTCCCGAAGCACTCGAGGTGTCGATCCCGTGCTCGGCGATCGCCACCCTGCCAGCGGCCGGCGGGGTGGTGTTCTCCACCAACCCCGCCGAGGGAATCGATGCCGCGCGCAACGGTCTGTTCATCCGGGCCAACGCAGACTCGGTGTTCGTCGCCTTCCGCGACACGGTGGCCGCGGTCGCCCCACGCAAGGCGGTGAACTCCGGCACCTGCAGCACCGTGCGGGTATGGGCGAACCCCGGGGCCGCCGGCGCGGACTTCGTCGGTATACCGGGCGCGGCCGGCAGTCTGTCTCCCGACAAGAAGCCTCAGGTGACCGGGGTGTTCACCGACCTGAAGGTGGCACCCCAGCCGAGCCTGTCGGCACGTATCGACGTCGACACCCGGTTCATCACCACACCGACCCCGCTCAAGTCAGCCGTGATGGCGGCCGGTGTGCTGTGCGTGATCGCCTCGATCGCCGCACTGTTCCTTCTGGACCGTCGCTGGACGGTTCGTCGGGTCGCCGCCGCCCGTCGCGGGCCGCTCTCCCACTGGCCCGTCGACCTCGCCGTGATCGGCACCCTGCTGGTGTGGCATGTCATCGGCGCGATCTCCTCCGACGACGGCTACAACCTCACCATCGCGCGGGTCTCCGGCGAGGCCGGTTACACCGCCAACTACTACCGGTTCTTCGGC
>SYAB01000194.1 GCA_005787665.1 Actinomycetota bacterium | reverse complement strand
GTTGAGAACGATCGCCTCGGCGACGTCGAGGTCGGCGCCGGCGTGCACGTAGACGTGACAGTTGCCCACGCCGGTCTCGATGGTGGGCACGGTCGCATCGCGCACGACGGCATCGATCAGCCCGGCCCCGCCGCGCGGGATCACCACGTCGACCAGTCCGCGGGCCTGGATCAGATGGGTGACGCTGGAACGATCGGCACTGGGCAGCAGCTGCACCGCGTCGGGGGGCAGACCTTCGCCGGCCAGCGCGCCGCGCAACACACTCACCAATGTGGCATTGGAGTTCGCCGCCGAGGAACTGCCGCGCAGCAGCGCGGCGTTGCCGGACTTCAGCGTCAGCCCGAAGGCGTCCACCGTCACATTGGGACGGCCCTCGTAGACGATGCCGACCACGCCCAGCGGCACCCGCTGCTGGCGCACCTGCAGTCCGTTGGGCAGGGTCCGTCCGCGCAGCACCTCGCCGATCGGGTCGGGAAGCCCGGCCACCTGCCGCAGACCGGCGGCGATCCCGTCCACCCGCTGCGGGCTCAGCGCGAGCCGGTCCAGCATCGCCTCGGCGGTGCCGGCCGCCCGGGCGTTCTCCAGATCGATGGCGTTGGCGGCCAGGATCTGCCGGCTGTCGGCAAGCACGGCGTCGGCGGCCGCGTGCAGGGCCCGATCCTTGACCTCCGTGGTCAGGGTGGCGAGAACCCGCATCGCCACGCGGGCGCGCCGGGCGGCGTCGTGGACGCTCTGCCGTACGTCGACCCCGGCGGCTTGCACACTCACCAGCTCAGGGTATCGGTTCTCCACCAACCGGCGGGTCGGGGATAACGTAAGTGCGTGACAAGGCCTGAGCTCTCGGCCGAACGCCACCGTGCCCTGCGCCACCGGATTCGGATCCTGGCCTGGGCCACCATCGGCTACAACGTGATCGAGGCGGTCATCGCGCTGGCCGCAGGGGTGCGGGCGTCATCGGCCGCTCTGGTCGGCTTCGGATTGGATTCGGTCATCGAGGTCAGCGCCGCGGCCGCGCTCGCCTGGCAATTCGCCGCCGACGACCCGGAGAAGCGGGAGAAGGCCGCCCTGCGGTTCATCGCATGGGCGTTCTTCGCCCTCGCGGCCTATGTCACCGTGCAGTCGATACTGGCGCTGTCCGGGCTGGGCGAGGCCCGACCGTCCCCGGTCGGCATCGGGTTGGCCGCGGTGAGCCTGGCGGTGATGCCGGGCCTGGCCTGGCTGCAGATCCGGGCGGGACGGGAGATCGGATCGAAGTCGGCCGTATCCGACGCCAAGCAGACGCTGCTGTGCAGCTATCTGTCCGGGGTGCTGCTGGCCGGTCTGGCCCTCAACGCCCTGTTCGGTTGGCAGTGGGCCGACCCGGTCGCGGGGCTGGCGATCGCCGCATTCGCGGTCCGAGAGGGCCGGGAGGCCTGGCGCGGCGATCCGTGTTGCTAACGCCTAACAATGCGGTCACGCACCCGAGTTGCCGCTGGGCGTGCTGCCGTGAGGTTGTTACTTTTCGGCCATGTCAGCTGGCAGATGCGCGCGGATCGGCAGGACCGCCGGTCGAAGTGTGGCGGCATTGACGCTGCTGGCGGCCCCGCTGACGGCCCCGACCGCCGCCGCCTTCTCCCGCGAGGGCCTGCCGATCGAGATCCTTGCGGTGCCGTCGGCGGCGATGGGACGCGATATCCGGATCGAGTTCCAGGGCGGCGGCCAGCACGCGGTCTATCTGCTGGACGGGCTGCGCGCCGAGGACGAGACCAACGGCTGGGATATCAATACCGCCGCCTTCGAGTGGTATCACGATTCCGGCCTGTCGGTGGTGATGCCGGTGGGCGGCCAGTCCAGTTTCTATTCGGACTGGTACCGGCCCGCCGCCGGCCGGGCCGGAACCGTCACCTACAAGTGGGAGACGTTCCTGACCCGCGAACTACCGTCCTGGCTGGCCGCCAACAAGGGCGTCTCACCCACCGGCAACGCCGTCGTCGGCCTGTCGATGTCCGGCGGCCCTGCGCTCACGCTGGCGATCTGGCATCCCGCCATCTTCCTGTTCGCGGCGTCGCTGTCGGGGTTCCTCAATCCGTCGCTCGGGTTGTGGCCGATCCTGATCAACGTCGCGATGCGCGATGCGGGCGGCTACAGCGCCACCGACATGTGGGGTCCCAAAGGGGATCCCGCCTGGCTGCGCAACGACCCGATGGTCAACGTCGGGCGTCTGGTGGCCAACGGCACGGCGGTGTGGATCTACTGCAGCACTGGCGCGCCGTCGGACCTCGACAACACCGCGGACCCCAGTCTCGGCGGGCTGTTCACCGCTGGCTATCTGGAGAACATCACGCTGGACACCAACAAGGAGTTCCAGCGCAAGTACCTGGCGGCCGGTGGGCGCAATGCGGTGTTCAACTTCCCGCCGGCCGGTACCCACAGTTGGGGCTACTGGGGGGCGCAACTGCAGGCGATGAAAGCCGATATGCAACGGGTACTGGGGGTTTCACCTCCCACGCCCTAGATCAGCCCGCCGGAATCTCCCGTTCGATCTCGGCCAGCCAGACCGTCGCCGCCATATCGGACGGGGCCCGCCAGTCACCGCGCGGCGAGAGCGAACCGCCGTGAGAGACCTTGGGCCCGTTGGGCAGCGCGGATCTCTTGAACTGGCTGAAGGAGTAGTAGCGCTGCGCGAAGACCGCCAGCCATCGGCGAATCTCGTTGAGCGAGAACGAAAATCGCTCATCCGCGGGGTACCCGGGCGGCCAGTCGCCGCGCTCGGGATCGCTCCAGGCATGCCAAGCCAGAAAGGCGATCTTGGCCGGCCGGAATCCGTAGCGCAGGACGTGGAAGAGCGAGAAGTCCTGCAGCGGGTAGGGACCGACCGTGGCCTCGCTGCTCTGGACCCCCTCGCCTTCGCCGAGGGGAACCAACTCCGGGGTGATCTCGGTATCGAGTACCGACTGCAGCGTCTCGCCCACCTCGTCGTCGAACTCCCCGGAGGCGATGACCCAGCGGATGAGGTACTGGATGAGGGTTTTCGGCACACCG
>SYAB01000193.1 GCA_005787665.1 Actinomycetota bacterium | reverse complement strand
GATAACCGGCGATGCGCCCAACCTGAGAAAATCCAAATAAACGAAGGGTGCCCCACCTTCCGGGGAAGGAGGGGCACCCTTTGTCGTTCGGATTGCCGTTCGAGCGGTGAGCCCTAGCCCCGCTTGCCGGCGCGCGGCGCCCGCTTCGGGGTGTTGGCCTTGGCGCCACCGTCGCTGTCGCCCGCAGTGGCGGCAGGAGCGGAGGGAGCGGTCGGAGCCTCGGCGGCAGGTGCCTCGGCGGCGGGGGCATCCCCGACCTCAGCAGCGACCGGAGCCTCGGCGGCCGGGGCCTCCTTGACCTCGGTCACATCGGCGGCAGGCTCCTTGACCTCGGTCACGGCGGCCGGTGCCTCCACCTCAGCGACCGCAGCGGCCGGGGCGGCCACAGCGGCGGTGGCGGCGGCCCCCTGAACCGGGGTGGCCAGCGCGTCCGCGATCGCCCTCACACCGCCCTGGACCTCAGTCCGGATGCTCGGGACGAAGTTCGCCTCGATGTCGCCAAGTCCAGCGATGGGACCGGTCTGAACACCCGCACCCAGGGTCAGGTTGATGACGGTACCGGGGATGCCCGACGGGCCGAGCAGGCCGTCGACCACCGCGTTCCAGGCGTTCTCGATCGGATCAGCGGAGCTGAAGGCGCCGACGAAGTTGGTGATCACCTTGGCGACCGCGTCACCCAGGACCTGAATCTGGCCCAGAGTGGCACCGATCAGGGTCGGCACCAAGTCGATCACCGTCTCCAAGACGGCGACGGCCCGGTTGAACACACCGCTGGCCACGTAGCCGCCCGCCAGCAGCAGGTAGGTGCCCGCCTCGTTGATCGAGTTCCACAGGGTCTCAACGGCACCGGGAATATCGAACGACAGCAGGTCACCGGCGGCGTTCCACACACCCTCGCTGAGACTGTAGCCAGCCGCGTACAGACCGGTGGTGGTGGCCTGCAGGTAGTCCGAGCCGTTGTAGCCCAGCTGGCTGATGATCGGCAGGGCGTCATCGATGATCTGCGGGATCAGGCCCACACTGGAATAGATTCCCGCGCCGGTGAGCGCACCCGGAACGATGTTCGGGATGTTAGCTGGCGGGGTGCCGAATTCGGTGCCGAAGTTGCTGAACGCCCAACTGGAGGCAAGGGCCGGGTTGGCATCGGTGTTGAACAGGTAGTTGGTGCTGAGCACGAGAGTGCCGAGCAGCTCGCTGAGCGGGCTGTCGAAGCCGGCCAAAGTGACCTGCGCGAGCGAGGGCACCTGGACGGTCGGGAGATTGAGGTGAGCGGCCGTGACCGGGGTCATGGCGATTGCGCTCGCCCCGACGACCGCGGCGGTGCCGGCGATCAGCTGGGAACGAAGAGAGATTTGCATTGGAGTCCTCCGGTACGTGGGTCGAGCTCTGACGATTGCTGAGATTACCTGAGAATTAGCTGAGCGCAAACATCTTGCGCAAAAAAGTACTTTAGTCCCTCGCGTCCCAGCGATTCGTCGGAGAAAAGGCCTGATCAGAGGTTTCCGGACGACGCGGGGACAGGTACGGAAACGGCGTGCCCCCGAGTGTCGCGACGCTGAGAGATCCGGGCCCCTGCTGAGACAACTCCGGGGCGACGGCCCGTGCACCACATGCTCCGTTTGCTCGGCCGCTACCGCAGCACCGCCAGTACGGCCTGCGCGTAGGGCTCGCGACACACCAGCAGATCGGGCAGCAACGGGTCGGCCTGGTTGTAGAGCAGCGGGCTGCCGTCGATGCGCGAGGTGTGCAGACCCGCCGCCCGGGCCACCGCCACCGGCGCCGCCGAGTCCCACTCGTACTGGCCGCCGGCGTGCACGTACACCTCGGCGCGGCCCTGGACCACGGCGGCGACCTTCGCCCCGGCCGATCCCATCGGGACCATCTCGCCGCCGAGGGCGTCGCGCACGACCAAGGCGACAGCCGGCGGACGGGTCCGCGAGACGACGATGCGCGGGGCACCCAAAACCGGACGCGGCGCGTGAACCGTCGAGGTCGCGAGGGTGACGCCCTGCGCGGGCAGTGCCACCGCACCTGCCGTCAGGTCCCCGTCGGACCACAGCGCGACGTGCACGGCCCAGTCGTCGCGGTCAGGTTCGGAGAACTCGCGGGTCCCGTCGAGCGGGTCGACGATCCACACCCGCGGCGCACGCAACCGGACCGGGTCGTCGGCGCCCTCCTCGGAGAGCACCGCGTCGCCGGGGCGGAACTGCGCCAGCTCAGCCATCAGGAAGTCGTGCGACCGGCGGTCCCCCTCTGCCTTGCGCTCCGACGCGGGAGCGCCGGCCAGTTCGGACCGCACCCCGAGCAGCAGCCGGCCGGCGTCGGCGGCCAGCCGGGCCGCCAGTTCGTGGTCGTTCACGGCCTCGACTCGAGCAGGTCGACCACCCGTTGGGCCAGCGCCGCCGCACTGTGCTCGGGGGTGAGTCGCAGGTCCGGATTGCGGGGCCGTTGATACGGGCTGTCGATCCCGGTGAAGTGGGTGATCTCGCCCCGGCGAGCCTTGGCATAGAGGCCTTTGGGATCCCGGCGTTCGCAGTCGGCCAGCGGAGTGTCGACGAAGACTTCGAGGAACTCGATGCCCGCCTCGGCGGACACATCGCGGGCCAGGGACCGGTGTTCCTCCAGTGGACTGATGGCCGGAACCAGAACGGTCAGCCCGGCATCGGCCATCAGGCTGGCGACATGGGCCAGCCGGCGAAGGTTCTCCGAGCGGTCGGCCATCGAGAATCCCAGATCGGCGTTGAGCCCTTGCCGCAGGTTGTCGCCGTCGAGAATGTAGGCCGGACAGCCGTGGTCGAGCAGCATCTGCTCGACCAGCACCGCAATCGAGGATTTCCCCGATCCGGACAGGCCGGTGAACCACACGGTTCGGCCCTTGGTCAGCCGGTCGTCGACCAGGGACTGGTGACGCACGGTGTTAGGCGAGGATCCGCGGGTGGCAGCCGGCACGGTGTCGCGCACCATGCCCGCGGCCACCGTGACGTTGGTGTCCGGGTCGATCAGGATGAATGACCCGGTCGCCGAATTGCGGGAGTACTCGTCGAGCATCAGAGGCACCTGGGTGCGCAGGGTGATGCGACCGAGTTCGTTGAGCTTCAGCGCGGTGGCGCTCTTGTCGCGGTGCAGGGTGTTCACGTCGAGGCGGTAGTCCAGTGCGGTCACCCGCGCGCGGGTGCTGCGAGTCGTCTGCTTGATGACGTAGTCGCGGCCGGGTTCACACGCGGCGTCGTCGGCCATCCAGCACACCGTCGCGTCGAACTCGGTACTGGCCTCGGGCTGGTTGTGCGGCCGCGCCAGCATGTCCCCGCGAGAGATGTCGATATCGTCGGCCAGTCGGACCGCCACCGCCATCGGCGGAAACGCCTCGGCCACCGCACCCTCGGGGCCGTCGATCGCGGTGATGCGGGTGGTCTTGCCGCTGGGCAGCACCACCACCTCGTCGCCGGGGCGGATGATGCCGCTGGCCACTGTCCCGGCGTAGCTGCGGTGGTCGGCGTGTTCGCGGGTCTGTGGGCGGATCACGTACTGCACCGGGAACCGGGCGTCGAGCAGGTTGCGGTCCCCGGCGATGTAGACCTCCTCCAGATGGCGCAGCAGCGGCGGACCCTCGTACCACGGGGCACGAGCCGACTTCGTCACCACGTTGTCGCCGTTGAGCGCCGACATCGGGATGGTGGTCACATCGTGGATGTCCAGCCGGGCGGCGAAGGCGTGGAACTCGTCACGAATCCAGCCGAACCGCTCCTGGTCCCAGTCGATGAGGTCCATCTTGTTGACCGCCAGCACGATGTGCTGGACTCCGAGCAGCGAGGCCAGGAAGGCGTGCCGGCGCGACTGCTCGAGCAGTCCGTTGCGGGCGTCGACGAGCACGATCACCAGCTGGGCCGTGGACGCCCCGGTGACCAT
>SYAB01000192.1 GCA_005787665.1 Actinomycetota bacterium | reverse complement strand
GCACATCGAGGAGGCCGGGATCCACTCCGGTGACTCCGCCTGCGCCCTGCCGCCCGTCACGCTGGGTCGCAGCGATATCGAGGCGGTGCGCCGCGCCACCGAGGCCATCGCGCACGGCGTGGGCGTGATCGGTCTGCTCAACGTCCAGTACGCCCTGAAGGACGATGTCCTCTATGTCCTGGAGGCCAACCCCCGGGCCAGTCGCACCGTCCCGTTCGTCTCCAAGGCGACCGCGGTGCCGCTGGCCAAGGCCTGCGCGCGGGTCATGCTGGGCGCCAGCATCGCCCAGTTGCGTGACGAAGGCCTGTTGGCCCCACACGGCGACGGCTCCAGTCCGGATCCGAACGCCCCCATCGCGGTCAAGGAGGCGGTGCTGCCGTTCCGCCGGTTCCGCCGGGTGGACGGATCCGGGGTGGACTCCCTGCTCGGACCGGAGATGAAGTCGACCGGGGAGGTGATGGGAATCGACCACGACTTCGGCAGCGCCTTCGCCAAGAGCCAGACCGCGGCCTACGGATCGCTGCCCACCCAGGGCACGGTGTTCGTGTCGGTGGCCAACCGCGACAAGCGCTCGCTGGTGTTCCCGGTCAAGCGACTGGCCGACTTGGGCTTCCGGGTACTGGCCACCGAGGGAACGGCGGAGATGTTGCGGCGCAACGGAATTCCGTGCGATATCGTGCGCAAACATTTCGAGTCGCCCGGCGAGGGCCGCCCGGCGTCGACCGCGATCGACGCCATCAACGCCGGCGAGGTGCACATGGTCATCAACACCCCGTACGGCAACTCCGGCCCGCGTATCGACGGCTACGAGATCCGTTCGGCCGCGGTGGCGATGAACATTCCCTGCATCACCACCGTGCAGGGCGCCTCGGCGGCGGTGCAGGGCATCGAGGCCGCGATCCGGGGCGATATCGGGGTGCGTTCCCTGCAGGAACTGCACGCGTCCCTCGGCGGCGGCTGAGGTGGCCGGGCCGGGTGGCTTCGGCTCTCGTCTCGCGGCTGCGATCGCCGAGCGCGGGCCGCTGTGCGTGGGGATCGACCCGCACCCGGAGCTGATGGCCGCCTGGGGCCTGTCGGCCGATCCCGACGGGCTGGCCCGGTTCTGCGAGGTGTGTGTCGAGGCCTACGCGGGGTTCGCGGTGGTCAAACCGCAGGTCGCGTTCTTCGAGGCCTATGGATCGGCCGGCTTCGCGGTCCTGGAGCGCACCACCGCGGCGATGAGGTCGTCGGGGGTACTGGTTCTCGCCGATGCCAAGCGCGGCGATATCGGGTCGACGATGGCCGCCTACGCCCAGGCCTGGGCCGGCGAGGGCCCGCTGGCGGCGGATGCCGTCACCGCGTCGCCGTATCTGGGTTTCGGCTCGCTGACGCCCCTGCTCGACGTCGCGGCCGCCCACGGCCGGGGGGTCTTCGTCCTGGCCGCCACCTCGAACCCGGAGGGCGCCGGGGTGCAGCGCGCCGTCATCGGGGGTCGCACCGTCGCCCAATCCATCGTGGACGCCGCCGGTCTGGTCAACCGGGCGGCGGCCCCCGAACGCGGATCGGTCGGGGTGGTGATCGGCGCGACCCTCGAGGTGGTGCCCGACGTCAGCGCGCTCGACGGTCCGGTGCTGGTGCCCGGTGTCGGCGCCCAGGGCGGGCGCCCGGAGTCGCTGGCCGGGCTGGGCGGCGCACGGGCCGGGCAGCTGCTTCCCGCGGTGTCCCGAGAGATTCTGCGCGCCGGCCCCGATCCGGCCGCGGTCCGGGCGGCCGGTGAGCGGCTGCGCGACGCCGTGGCCCATCTGGCCTGACGCCGCCCGTGCGACACGCGCGACACGCCGTCCGGCGCCGAATCGGCGGTGAGCGCGGCCACGGGGGAGTCCACGGGTATCCCGGCATCGGGGTCCCGGACCTGTCGTCCTCGGTAAAACGCCAGCTAGAACGGGGTTGCGGTGACCGCCGCCCGCGCCCTGCGGCATGCGGTCGCGTCACCTCGGCAGCCTTCGGCGTCCGATGAACCGCGGTCCGGGAGCGGTCGGCTTTCGCCTTCCGGGTGGGGGCGGGTTAGATTTCGTCGGAGAGCGTGGGTACGGTCGTCGTCGCTGGCTGACGTACCCGGCACAACAATGATGGTGATGAGACGGAGGAACCCGTGGCCCTTCCCCAGTTGACCGACGAGCAGCGTGCTGCAGCGTTGGAGAAGGCTGCCGCCGCGCGTCGGATCCGAGCTGAGCTCAAGGATCGGCTCAAGCGTGGCGGCACCAACCTCCAGCAGGTGCTGAAGGACGCCGAGACCGATGAGGTCCTCGGCAAGATGAAGGTGTCGGCGCTGCTGGAAGCCCTGCCCAAGGTGGGCAAGGTGAAAGCCCAGGAGATCATGACCGAACTGGAGATCGCACCGACCCGCCGTCTGCGCGGTCTCGGCGATCGTCAGCGCAAGGCTCTGCTGGAAAAGTTCTCCTGAGCCTTCCGGCAAGGTCGTTGGTCTGACCAGGCCTGTGAACGCTGGTGGAGGGCCGGACAGCGAGGGCGCCTCGTCGCGACCCGGAGCCGCGCGTGGGCGCGTGCTCGTGCTGTCCGGCCCTTCCGCTGTCGGCAAGTCGACCGTGGTCCGACGGCTGCGGGAGCAGGTACCGGACCTGCACTTCAGTGTTTCGGCCACCACGCGCGACCCGCGGCCCGGTGAGGTCGACGGCATCGACTACCTGTTCGTCACACCCGAACGGTTCCAGCAGCTCATCGACAGCGGCGAACTGCTCGAGTGGGCCGATATCCACGGTGGTCTGCACCGTTCGGGGACCCCGGCCGCCCCGGTGGAGCAGGCCGCAGCGGCGGGTCGGCCGGTGCTGATCGAGGTCGACCTCGCCGGCGCCAGAGCCGTCAAGCAGGCCATGCCGGGGGCCCTGAGCGTGTTCCTGGCGCCGCCCAGCCGGGAGACGCTGCACCAGCGGCTGGTCGGGCGCGGCACCGAGACCCCGGAGCGGATGGCCCGTCGGCTGGCCACCGCCGAGGCCGAGTTGGCGGCCCAGGACGAGTTCGATGCGGTCGTGGTGAACAGCCAATTGGAGTCCGCATGCGCGGAATTGATATCGTTGCTGCTGGGAAATGCGCCGGAGCCGGCGTGAGCGGCCAATCGGAATCGCGATACGCCCGGTGAAGTTCAGGAGAAGAACGACGTGACAACCATTTCGGATCACTACGATCCGGCCCCCGGTGCGGCCACCGCCTACGACACCCCGCTGGGTATCACCAATCCGCCCATCGACGAATTGCTCGCCCGGGTCTCCAGCAAGTACGCCCTGGTGATCTACGCGGCAAAGCGGGCCCGGCAGATCAATGACTACTACAACCAACTCGGCGAGGGCATCCTCGAGTACGTCGGCCCGCTCGTCGAGCCCGACCTGCAGGAGAAGCCGCTCTCGATCGCGATGCGCGAGATTCACGGCGACCTTCTCGAACACACCGAAGGCGAGTAACCGCGCCGGGCGCGGGTCTGGGATGAGTCCCAAGCGGATCATCGTCGGCGTCGCCGGGGGCATCGCCGCCTACAAGGCGTGCTCGGTGGTACGTCAACTCAGCGAGGCCGGTCATCAGGTCCGGGTGGTCCCCACCGAGTCCGCGTTGCGTTTCGTCGGCGCGGCCACCTTCGAGGCTCTGTCCGGCCACCCCGTGCACACCGGGGTCTTCGAGGACGTCCCCGACGTGCCGCACGTCCGCCTCGGGCAGGAGGCCGACCTCGTCCTGGTGGCCCCCGCTACGGCGGACCTGCTGGCCCGGGCCGCGACCGGTCGGGCCGACGATCTGCTGACCGCCACCCTGCTCACGGCCCGCTGCCCGGTGCTCTTCGCCCCTGCCATGCACACCGAGATGTGGCTGCATCCGGCGACCGCCGACAATGTGGCGACCCTGCGGCGCCGCGGTGCGGTGGTCCTCGAACCCGCCTTCGGCCGCCTCACCGGCGCCGACACCGGTGCCGGACGGCTCCCGGAGCCCGAGGAGATCACCACGTTCGCCGAGTTGCTGCTGGCCCGCGCCGACGCCGTGCCGCACGACCTGAGCGGGACCAGGATTCTGGTGACCGCCGGCGGCACGCGCGAAGCGCTGGACCCGGTGCGCTTCATCGGGAATCGCAGTTCCGGCAAACAGGGCTACGCCGTGGCGCGGGTTGCCGCGCAACGTGGTGCGGAGGTCACCCTGATCGCCGGCAACACCGCGGGCCTCGCCGACCCGGCCGGGACGCACGTGCTGCGGGTGACCTCGGCCGCCCAGATGCACGAGGCCGTCGTCAAACACGCCCCCGACGCCGACGTCCTGGTGATGGCGGCCGCGGTCGCCGACTTCCGGCCCGCCCACGTCCACGCCAACAAGATCAAGAAGACCTCCGACGCCGACGAGCGGCCCTCCGTGGAACTGGTGCGCACCGACGACGTGCTTGCCGATGCAGTCCGGCGGCGGGCTGAGGGGCAACTGCCCGGGATGCGGGCGATCGTCGGGTTCGCCGCCGAGACCGGTGATGCCAACGGCGATGTGCTCTTCCACGCCCGGGCCAAGCTGCGGCGCAAGGGTTGCGAGCTGCTGGTCGTCAACGCCGTCGGTGACGGGCGGGCGTTCGAGGTGGACAGCAACGATGGCTGGCTGCTCGGCGCGGACGGAACCGAGGTCGCCCTCGAGCACGGTTCGAAGACGCTGATGGCGAGCCGTATTGTGGACGCGGTCGCCGCGCTCCTGAGTCGCGGCGCCCGCTAGCGACAGGGGCCGGGCGGCTGTCCTGGCCCGGGGGAAACCTAGGATGTGCCCGAACCAGTGATTGAAGGGGATTGACACTGTGAGCGATAACGGTCGGCTGTTCACCAGTGAGTCGGTGACCGAGGGGCATCCGGACAAGATCTGCGACGCCATCAGCGATTCGGTCCTGGACTCGCTGCTGGCCGCGGACCCCACCTCCCGCGTCGCGGTGGAGACCCTGGTCACCACCGGCCAGGTGCACGTGGTGGGGGAGGTGACCACCGCGGCCAAGGAGGCCTTCGCCGATATCACCGACACCGTGCGCAACCGGATCCTCGAGATCGGTTACGACTCCTCCGAGAAGGGCTTCGACGGCGCCTCGTGCGGGGTGAACATCGGTATCGGCCGCCAGTCGCCGGATATCGCGGCCGGCGTCGACACCGCGTACGAGGCCCGTGTCGAGGGTGAACGCGACCCACTGGACGCCCAGGGTGCGGGCGACCAGGGCCTAATGTTCGGATACGCGATCCGCGACACCCCCGAACTCATGCCGCTGCCGATCGCGCTGGCACACCGGCTGGCCCGCCGGCTCACCGAGGTGCGCAAGGACGGCACCCTGGGCTATCTGCGCCCGGACGGCAAGACCCAGGTCACCATCCAGTACGAGGGCACCACCCCGATCCGGCTGGACACCGTGGTTCTCTCCACCCAGCATGCCGACGGAACCGACCTGGAGAAGACCCTGGCGCCCGATATTCGGGAGCAGGTCGTCAATGCGGTGCTGCGTGACCTGGCTCATGAGAGTCTGGACACCTCCGACTTCCGGCTGCTGGTGAACCCCACCGGCACCTTCGTCGTTGGCGGCCCGATGGGCGACGCGGG
>SYAB01000191.1 GCA_005787665.1 Actinomycetota bacterium | reverse complement strand
GAACACCACCCCGAGTGCTGCGAGGGCCACGCCGGCCCGCAGGGGCGGCACTGACCGTCGCGTGGGCACCGCCGCGTCTGTGTGCACAGGTGTTCCCGTCCTCGTATCGTCGTAATGCTATCTCCGACGATTCCGCCCGGGTGGTGCGAACGGAGCGCATAGATTGCAGAGCAGCGAAGTGAGGAGCCCCGTGCACGGACGTCTGCTAGCTCTGGTGCCCGCTCTGTGTGTTGGCGCCGCGGCGGCGCTGGCTGTGGCCCCGCCCGCGCACGCCGGTATGCAGATCGGCCATTACAACGCCATCATCGAGGGCCGGTATGACTTCCATACCTGGATCTTCTCGTTCAGTTCGTGCAACCCGCCGGACACGATCGACGAGTGCGCCAACGTCTCGGCCAACCCGATGCCGATCGCCAAGGCGTTCCAGTGGTACGCGAAGGCCTACCAGGCGGGCGGGACCTACACCATGACCGTCGACGTTCCCGACGGGCTGCGTTGCGGCAACGTCTACTACGGCCCGGTCATCCCCACCCGCGATGTCTATACCTGGGACGCGGTCACGCTGCGGGGAACGCTGCAGTCCTCGTTCGCGACCGGCTGCGACAACGCCCCCGCGGGCACCTTCACCTACCCGTTCAGCATGACGCGCCTGTAGGTGCCTCGGCCGGGCGCTCAGTGGTTGCTGAGCATCGCCCCGAACCGGGCGACGAGTTGGGACGTCCGCCACGCGACCAGGATGGCGAACAACGCCAGAACCCCCACCGTGACCCCGCCCTGCACCAGATTGCGATGCGCCCGCGGCGCGTAGACGTACGCACCGGCGACCACACCGCCGGTGAGCAGCCCGCCCAGGTGTCCCTGCCAGCTGATACCGGGCACCGAGAAGGTGAGCACCAGGTTGATCACGATCAGCGTGACCACCCACCGGACGTCCAGCTGGAGCCGCCGGGCCACCACGAAGGTCGCGCCGAACAGCCCGAAGACGGCCCCGGAGGCGCCCACGGTGGAGGCGTTGAGCGGGGAGAACAGGTACACCATCACCGATCCGCCCAGCGCGCTGAGCCCGTAGAGCGCGATGTAGCGCACCCGCCCCAGCCACTCCTCCAGCGGGGGGCCGACGACATAGAGCGCCCACATGTTGAACAGCAGATGCAGGATGCCGAAATGCAGGAAAGCAGAGGTCACCAGGCGGTAGTAGTCGCCACCGGCAACCGCGGGCGGCCACAACGCCAGTCGGCCGAGAAGGTCCGGCGAGATGGTCTGCACGACGAACGCGGCGACGTTGATCGCGATGAGGGCGTAGGTCACGACCGGCGTCCCGGTCCGGACCACACCGCCGAACGCCGTCTTCGGCGCGGGCACGCTCGCGGCCGCGGCCTGAACACAGTCCAGGCACTGATGTCCGACCGCCGCGCTGCGCATGCACTCGGGGCAGACCGGCCGGCCACAGCGGGTACAACTCAGGTAGGTCGGCCGATCCGGGTGGCGGTAGCAGGCGGGCGCGCCGGCCGGCGGCGGTGGCGGATAGGGCATGTTCATGGTCGCCCCTGACGATACTGGCCCGCCTCGCCCGCGAACGACGACGACGGGAACCGTCGGTTCGAGGGCCCGTCTATGCGGATTCCGTCGTGAAACGTGTCATGCTCTGTCAGATTAGTTGCTATATGTGTCATGATCGCCCAGCGACAACACCTTTGAACACCATGTATGGAATTCGCCATCGGCCATTGTCAAGGCGACGAATTCCGTAGTACGTTTCGCTCGGGTTGAGATCACAGCCTTCTCCAGACGCCGCACAACGCCCGGGGGCGCTGAATTCCTCTCCTCCGCGTCGCCATCGTGCGGCCCTGGGCATCACCACCGAGGGAGGCCCCCTGATGCTCGTCACCAACAATGCGAACCCGCTGGCCGTCCGCCGACCGAGCGGCGGCCACACCGAACCGGACCAGATTCGATCGCGGGAGCTCAGCGCGATCACCGTCCTGATCACCGCCCGCGGCGAGGTCGACGCCGCCAACGCCGGCAGGATCTCCGACCATATCGACCGTCGGCTGGCCGGCTACCGACAACTGGTCCTGGACCTGTCCAAGCTGGAATTCTGCGGAACGGCCGGCTTCTCCGTGCTGCACTGGGTCCGATCCCGATGCGAGCGCACCGGAACAGCCTGGGTGCTGGTGCCCGGTCCGGAGGTCGTCCGCATGCTGCGGGTGTGCGACCCGGACCGGACGCTGCCCACGGCGTCCAACATCGTCTCCGCCGTCGCCACCCTCACCCGCCACTACGTTCGCCGCGTGGGCTGAGCCGCGCGGGCGGCGCCGCACCGGCCTGCCATACTCCGACTGGCAGTCTTCAGCGGAAGAGGCGCGATCATGACCACACCCGGCCGGCAGTTCAATGCGGCGGTCACCCGTTTCTGGACGCTTGCCGCACCGGTCTACGACCTCCCGTTCCTGCAGCGCTGGGTGTACCAACCGGTTCAGGACGAGGTGATCGCGGCGCTGCGGGCACACGGTGCGCGGCGGGTGGCCGACATCGCCTGCGGCACCGGAATCCTGGCCACCCGAATCCAGTCCGACCTGCGACCCGAGGAGGTGTACGGGGTCGACATGTCCGACGGCATGCTCGAGCAGGCCGCCGCACGCTCGACGCGGGTGCGCTGGATGAAGGGTCCGGCCGAGCGGCTTCCCTTCGACGACGACGCGCTGGACGCCGTGGTGAGCACGTCGGCGTTCCACTTCTTCGACCAGCCGGCGGCACTGCGCGAATTCCACCGAGTCCTGGCCTCGGGCGGAATGGTCGTCGTGGGCACCATCAGCCCGCCGTTGCCCGCAGCGCTGGCCCGGCTGTCGGCGCGCCCGGGATCGCCCGCCCACAACCCCTCGCCGGAGCAAATGCGGACGCTGTTCGCCGATGCCGGCTTCACCCTCACCGACCAGCACCGGGTGCGGCGCCCGGTGTGGACCCGCGGGGTGTGGGATCTCATCACCATCGGCACGAAACCCTAGGAGGACCGGCGATGGCCGTGGAACTGCTTGCCCCCAGCGTCGAGATCGGCGTGGTGACGACCAACCTCGACGCGATGGTGGACTTCTACGAGAACTTCCTCGGCCTGGCCCACCAGGGCGATCTGGACTTCCCCGGCGGGTCGATGAAGCGCTATGCGCTGGGCAAAAACGTCCTGAAGCTGGTGACCCTCGACGAGCCACCGACGGCCGGGCCCGTCGCCGGCGGAGGGCCGGCCCAGGCCGGCATCCGCTACTTCACGCTGGTGGTGTCCAACCTGTCGGAGACGGCCCGGCAGGTCGACGCCGCGGGTCACACCGTGGCCCAACCGCTGGCCGAGTTCGCCCCCGTACCCGGCATGGGCTGGATGTTCGTGGCCGACCCGGACGGCAACTGGGTCGAACTCGTGGGGCCGCTCTGAGGTGCCCGCCCTGAATCCGGGTATCGCCGCCCTGGCGCCCCTGCTCGGCACCTGGTCGGGCCGCGGCCGCGGCAGCTACCCGACCATCGAGGCGTTCGACTACATCGAAGACGTCACCATCGGCCACACCGGCAAACCCTTCCTGACCTACGCCCAGCGGACCCGCTCCGATGAGGGCCTCCCCCTGCATGCCGAGACCGGATACATCCGGCTGCCCGAAGCGGGCCGGATCGAACTGGTGATCGCCCACCCCACCGGTGTGGCGGAGGTGCAGCAGGGCACCGTCACCGTCGACGGTCCGCAGATCGCCATCGACGTGCGCTCGACGGCGATCGGCCTCACCGGTTCGGCCAAACCGGTGACCGCACTGGCCCGTTCGATCCGGGTGCTCGGCGACGAGCTGCGCTATCACCTCGATATGGCCGCGGTGGGCGAACCCCTGCAACACCATCTGGCCGCCACTCTGCACCGGCAGCCGTGACGGCCGACGGCAGAGTCCGGGTTCCGGCTGACCTCGACGCCGTCACCGACACCGGTGTGGAGGACCATTCCGACCTCTCCCCCGCTGCGGTGGAGCGGATCTGGGGTGCGGCACGGGACTGGTACTCGGCGGGCCTGCAACCGGCGATCCAACTCTGCATCCGGCATCGCGGAAGTGTGGTGCTCAACCGTGCCATCGGGCACGCGTGGGGAGAGGGGCCGGCAGATCCCCCCGAAGCCGAACGGGTTCCGGTGACCACCCGGACGCCGTACTGCGTCTACTCGGCGGCCAAGGCCGTCACCACCACGGTGGTGCACATGCTGGTCGAACGCGGTCACTTCACCCTCGACGACCGGGTGTGCGAGTACCTGCCGGCCTACACCGGACACGGCAAGGAACACACCACGATCCGACACGTGCTGACGCACAGCGCCGGGGTGCCGTTTGCGACCGGACCGAAGCCGGACCTGAAGCGGATGAACGACAGCGACTACGCGAGGGTGAAACTCGGCGAACTACGGCCGATCCACCGGCCCGGACTGGTCCACATCTACCACGGACTCACCTGGGGCCCGCTGGTGCGGGAGATCGTTTCGGCGGCGACGGGCCGCGACATCCGGGAGATCCTGGCCACCGAGATCCTCGACCCGCTGGGGTTCCGGTGGACCAACTACGGCGTGGCCGAAGCCGACGTCGCACTGGTGGCGCCCAGCCACGTGACGGGTCGGCCGCTGCCGGGCCCGGTGGCCGCGGCCATGAAGCTGGCACTGGGCGGATCCTTGCAACGGATCATTGCCTTCTCCAACACCCCGATGTTCCTGACCAGCGTGGTGCCCTCCTCGAGCACGGTGTCGACGGCCGAGGAACTGTCGCGTTTCGCCGAGATCCTCTGCCGTGGAGGGGAACTCGATGGGGTGCGCGTGCTGCAGCCGGACACGCTGCGGGCTGCGACCCGGCAGGCCCGGCGGCTGCGCCCCGATGTCGCCACCGGGGGTGCCCCGATGCGCTGGGGTTCCGGATACATGCTCGGCTCCCGGCGCTTCGGACCGTTCGGCAAGGACGCAGCCGGGGCCTTCGGGCACACCGGGCTGACCAATATCGCGGTCTGGGCGGATCCGCAGCGGATGCTGTCCGTCGGCGTGGTCAGCAGCGGCAAGCCGGGCCGGGACCCGAACGCCGGCCGCTACACCGCACTGCTGGACCGGATCAACGCCGAGATCCCCCGCCGGTGAAGTGTGGCCGGCCGGTGCCGCCGTTACCGTGCAGGCATGGCTGAGATGCTGCAGCGACAACTCGACGAGGTGCGGGCATTGTTGAAGCGCTCCCGCGAACTGTTCGGGTCCCAGCCCGTTCCGCCGCCGGGGTTGGCCGTCCGCCCGTCGCGCCCGGCGGCCGGCACCGGGCCTGCGTCACAGCCCGTCGAGTAGGTGCCCGCCCAGCGCCGACTGGGCCGCATCGAGATCGGCCGGGGTCGGCAAGTCGGCGGTCGGACTGAATCCCGCGGCGATGATCTCCTGCCGGATCTGCATGACGGCCTTGAGGTGCGAGACCGCACCCGCCCTCAGCACCGCATCCGCCAATGCCTCGGCGTCGGCCTCCAGGACCGCGTCGGAGAGTGCCACGCTGTGCAGATAGCCGCCACGACAGGACCGGAACAGCAGGTGTCCGCTGGGGTGCACAGCGTCGAATTCGGGGTCGGGATCGCTCACGGGCTGCCCTCGGTCAGCGCACCGAGACGGGCGGCGGCCTCGGCATCGTGCTGCTCCCACACGTCGGCGGCCCGGCTCAACCGCTCGGCGAGTTCGGCGTGCGCGGCGGCCTGCTGCTCATAGCAGGCCCGGCGCTGGTCGAGCAGTTCCCGGCCGGCGTCACGCAGTTCGGCGAAGATCGGCCCCAGCGACTCCAGGGTCGCCATCACGCCTGCATTGTCCGCCGGTGCCGCGCTGAGTTCCTCGGCAGTCGCCCGGTGTTCCCGGGCAGCCCGGCGAAGGTCCTCGGGCACCACGTTGAGGTGCTCTGCCATTGCCGCTCTCCTGTCAGGACGGGGCCGTCGGCGCCGGGGGTTCCGGCACGGTGGGGCTCACGGTGTCATCCGGGGCCGGCGGATGCTGCCAGCCTAGAAAGCCTGGCCCGGTGACGGTGCCGAGGGGCTGGATCTGACCGTCGAGCAGTACCTTCCCGTTCCCGAGTGCCAGCGCGTGCCGGTCGCCGAACATACCGACATCGCCGGCAACCAGCGACTCCGCGCCCACCGGCGTCGCCACGGCCGAACCCGGTGCCGGGAGGGTGATGCCCTGCATTGCAAAGGCCTCCGCGATCGGCGTACCCGCCACCGCGGCCCTGATCGCCGCCGCAATGTCGGGGCTCGGGGCGGTCAGGGTCTCCCCGTCGGGTAGTTCGACCGTCGTGGCATCCGGTGCCGGTCCATCCCGCTCGCCGTCCTCCTCGGCCGCGTCGGGTTCGGGCTCTGGCCCCTCCTCCGGCCCCTCCTCCGGCGAAGACGGGGCAAGTACCGGATCAGCGCCAAGGCGCGGCAACGACGGCGGCATCAGTGCACCCGAAGATCCCCCGAACGGCGCACCCGGCAGACCGGATCCCCACCCGGACCCCGGCGCCGCCATTGACGGCATCGGTGCCGGGGCCGCAGCAGGCACCGGGGCCTCGGGCGCCGGCGGGAACGCCAGGTCCTCGCCGAGCGCAGGCCAGGGATCGACGATCGGCTCCCCCGGTGTCGATGGCTCGCTTCCGGAGTCCTCGTCGGCGCAGTCGTCCTTCCCGGCGGCCGTGTCGTCTCGCGACGGGCCGGAGTCCCCATCGCCGGGCATACCCGAATCAGGCTTCACCGCAACGGTTTCCCTATCCGATGCCGATGCGTAGAGCGCTGCGATGGCTCCGGCGACGGCGGCCTTGGCGTCTGATTGGAGCCCAGTGTTCCGGAGGATCTCCTGAATCTCGCGCAGCTTGTCGACCAGGTAACTCTGGAAGGCCCGCGCGCCGGCCGGGGTGTCCCGGTCGCCACCGGCGGCGGCAGCCTCGATATCGCGCCTGAGACGATCCAGGTCGGCAATCCCCTGCCCGTGGCCGGTTCGCGCGTCGAGCACCGTGTCGAGGACGCGGAGGTCGGCCTGTGTCGCGGCCGACTGCCGTTGGGCCAGTTCGGATTCGGCGACCCGGATCGCATCGGCGGCTTCCCCCTCCGCGCGTTCGGCGGTATCCCCCGGGACTGGAACGGTGCGAAAGACCGCGGGATGCGCAGCGATCACCTTGGCCAGCACCGCGCCCACCGCGCCCGGCGAACTCAACGGATTGGTGGCCACCGCGATATCGGTGCCGGACAGCCCCAATTCACCGCCGGCCGCCCGCACCCGCGCTATCGCGTCGAGCAGATCCCGGTGGCTGGCCATGCGGGAGACTGTAGGCAGCACCACGATCGGGGACAATTCACCTTCGCGGCCCGACGATCCCGGGCACACGTTGGTAGCGTGCACTGAGTTCTTGGAGCGCAACGGCTTTCGCGTGCGAGAGGGATCTCGCCTCGGCCACGATGCCGGCGACCTCCCGTTGGAGATCGACGAGGTGGCGGCTGAACTCGCGGGCAGCCGCCGGGCCGTCGTCGTGGCCTTGGTAGGCGACGACGGCATCCACACCGGCACGAATGGCGTCGATGCGGCCGATCGAGGCGACCGCCGCACTGTGGGCCGCCGCCACCGCGTCGGTCACTGCGGCGTCGGCGGCGGCGAGTTCGGCGTCGCGGGCACCCAACACCGCCCGAGCGGCATCCAGTGCCGTCACCGACTCCCCCGCATGTTGCGCCACGGTCCGACCGTACCCAGGGGCCCGACGGTCAACAACTCACCCCGGGCCACCTCAGAGGGGTCGGCGGATCGCCACCGTCTCCCCCATCCTGCTGATCTGCACCGTCGCCCCGGCGTGGGGGGCCTCGACGACCAATCCGCCGCCGATCGCCAATTGGACGTGCCCTGCATGGGGAAACACCAGGTCGCCCGCGCGCACATGGGAACGCGCGACCGCGACCCCGTCATGGATCTGCTCGTAGGTGGTGCGGTGCAGGGGCACCCCGGCCTGGCGGTAGGCCCACTGGACCAAACCGGAGCAGTCGAACCGATCCGGGCCCGTCGCTCCCCAGACATAGGGCCGCCCCAACCTACTGAGTGCCGCCCGTACCGCCATGCCTCGCCGGCCACCACGGTCACGGCGTGAGCTGTCCAGCACGCGATAGCGCAACGCGCGCAACGCAGCCCGCCGGCGACGCGCCCGCCGGCGGGCGAGCAGCACATGGCCATGCTGGGCCCGGAGCCGGCGAATCCTGCGCCGCAACAGTTCCCGCGCCGCAATGGGGTTGTCCGGGGCGGTGCCGGCATCGGCCCGGGCGGCCTGGAGCACCGCCCCCGTGCTCTGGCGCGCCTCGTCGTGTTCCCGGTGGGCCCGCGCCAGAACCGCGGTCAACCCCGTATCGACCTGGCGGGTGGAGTCCATTCGGGCCTGCCAGGCGCCGGCTCGCTCGGCGTAGCCGTCGGCCATGGCGCCGCCGGCAGCCAGCGGTCCGGCGACCCGGGCCGCGACCCCTGGACCGGTCATCGCCGCGACCCCTGCGAACAGTGCGTGCGCCCGGCTCAGGACCTCCAGTTCGCCGGTCACCACGGCGCCTCCACGAAGGCCCTTACCCGCGGCAGAACCCCGGGGGGGACTCGGCCTCGGTTCCGGATGTCCCACATCTCTTCGACGCTCACACCCACGAGGGCCGCCACCACCGGCGCGGGCAGTCCGCTGCGCCGGCAGGCCAGGTCGAACCGGGCCCCGATACTGGCCGGCACCAGCGCCAGCATCTGGGTGCGGATGTCCTCCAGGGTCGTCAGTTGCGCCAGCAGCCGACCGGCCGACTCCGCACCGGCATTGACCGCCACGCGCCAGGAGTTCGCGGTCAGCATCTCCGCCGTCACGCATTGTCCGATCACAGAAAGAATATATGTCTCGTATTCGTTTGACGTCTCCGCTGGCAGGTGACCTATCAGCGACCGGAGCGAGTCGATATGCGCCTGAGCATGCGCCTCGAGGACCTCCGCGTCACTGTGCCGACTCACGACGACCGGGCTGGCACCGGACGGGCGGGCCGGGGGAGTCGGCGGCAGGGGCGCGAGCAGAGCGAGTTCGGCATTCGCATCATCGGCCGCAAGCAGCCGGGCGTAGCTGCCCGGGGCCAGGCCAAGACCGTTTTCCACCTTCTGGATGGTCCCCTTGTGGGGTTTGCGCGCGCCGCGTTCCAGATAGCTCAGCCCCATGATGCTGACCCCGGTGGCGGCCGCCAACTCAGCAAGCGACCAACCACGCGATTCCCGGAGGGCCCGCAGTGCCGCGCCGGCCGCCTCGCGGTTCACCGTGGGCCTTCAGCCATGGGCAAATCGTACACAGACGTCTGGTTGTATTCGTTTCTGTGTATGTTTTTCTTGCGCGATTTGGTCAGAGTGTATATGTTTTTGTCACCGTAACCGCTCAGGAGGTAGTGATGGACACCAGACCCTGCTCCGCCGATCCGGACCTGTGGTTCGGCTACGCCGACGACGACGCCAGCGACGGGGCCGCCAAAGCCCGGGTCTACGAGCAGTCCGCCACCAGGGCCCGGACGATTTGCCTTCGCCGCTGTCCGCTGGCCCAGCAACGCCAGTGCGCCCAGCGTGCACTCGACGGCGCCGAGGAGTACGGGGTGTGGGCCGGGGTCAAACTGCCCGGCGGCCAGTACCGGAAACGCCACCAACTGGCCCGCGCCCACGAGGCGCTGGGGCGCATCGCTGCCGGGCTCATCAATCCGCGCGAACTGCCGGAGAGCGTCGAGTTGCTCTCGCGGGGCGAGGCGCTGCCCGCCAAGCCTTCGATCGTTCTGCACCTACCGTCGGGTCGGCGACCAGCGGCCTGACATGACGGCGAGGCGACCCGTCTCAGCGGCCGCCCTGGAGCAGACTGATGTCGTGCGCCCCGTCGTCATGGTGACCCTGACCGGTGTGATCGCACTTGTGGTCGCCCTGCTGACCGGAAGCACCGTGATCGCGCTGGGGGTGATCGGCCTGGCGGTAGCCGGGATCGTCCTGCTGGCGCGAGACTGGCGCACCCTGCCATCCGCTGTCCTCGAAACGGCTCCGCACCACGAGGAACCGGGCCCCGACGAGACCGCCCTCGAGAACCTCAAGCCCGACGAATTCTCCCCGGACATCTCAGGAGATCCGGACGGCCCGTCGTCCGACGCCCGGGCGGACTGAAGGATTCAGGGGAGCAGCTCGAGGGTTCCCAACTCCCTGATCGCCCGCGAGCCGCGTTCCAGCATCGCGAGCACCATATCGTCGCCGCGTTCGGTCGCCGTCGAGAAGGCGTATCCCAGGGTGGTGATCAGCGGAACCTGCAGCATCCCCACTATGTAGTCCTGCCAACAGGTTTCGGAATCGTAATCGGGGGGACCGAAGCCCGACAGGGCGGTGTGGTAGTTGTCCACGAGCTCGCGCTCGGCCGTAGCCCGCTCGTCGGGATGCAGGCTCGTCGCGATGAAGTAGGCGAGGTCGCGGGCCGGCAGGCCCACGGCCAGCGTCTGCCAATCCACCACGGTGATACGGGTGCGATCGGGATCGAACAGCAGGTTGTCCAAGCGGTAGTCGCCGTGCAGCAGGCTGAACCGCTCGGGTGCGCCCAACAGCCAGTCGGCGATGCCCTCCGCCGACTCGAGCACGGTGGCACGATCCGCGGCGGTCATCCGGTCGCCGAGCCGCTCGATGGTGGTCTGCGCGGCCAGGATGGTGATGTCGCCGAGCCCGCGGGCAGTCGCCTCGTCGGGTTTGGGCATCACCGTGCCCTGGAAACTCAACCACGCCGGGTCACACCAGCGCGGCCCGTGCAGGCCGGCCAGCGCGGTGACGGCCAGTCGCGCCTCAGCGGCGGTGCAGCCGCGAATCTGGTCGCCCTGCTCAGCCGGGGCCATGTCGGCGAGCAGCAGGACGAACTCGGCGCCGTCGCGGGCGATCGCGCAGTGGTAGCAGCGGGGGAGCGGGACCGCCAGGGTGTCGGCGACCTCGGTGTAGAACGCGTGCTCGGAGCGGTAGCTCAGCGCGACCCGTTCCCGGACCGCCTCGTCCTGGGCGGGCAGCTTGACCACGAAGGAGTCCGGCAGGCCGGCGCGCGTCTGCCCGTAGCGCGCCGCGACCCGGTAGGTGGCCCCGGTCTGGCCGGTCCCGACCGGCGTGACCTCGGCGGAGGTGACGACGACGGGGTGTCCGGGTTCGCTGAGAACCTCCGAGAGCCACACCGCACTGACCTCACCGGGGGAGCGGGGGATCAGCGCTGTCGGACCCATGGTGGCGATTAGACCACTGTCCTACGATCAGTCGTCATGACGGGGCGCCGGTTCGTCGACCTCTCGGTCCCGCTGCAGGCCGGGATCGCCTCCGACCCGCCCGGGCACCTGCCGGAAATCGACTACTACGACCACCGGCAGACCGCCGAGGAAGTGGTGGCCTTCTTCCCCGGCGCCACCGTCGAGGATCTGCCCGACGGGGAGGGCTGGGCCATCGAGCGGGTGCGGATCACCACCCACAACGGCACCCATCTGGACGCCCCGTACCACTACGCCTCGACGATGGACGGCGGCAAGCGGGCGATCACCATCGACGAGGTGCCGCTGGAGTGGTG
>SYAB01000190.1 GCA_005787665.1 Actinomycetota bacterium | reverse complement strand
CGGGGCACGATCTAGGACTAGGAGTCCAACACACACTCCGGGGGCAAGCAGTGCTCACCGGCCAGCGGCTCAGTGATCAGCGTCCCGCTACTCAGGCAGAACCTGCGGACACGCCACGCCGATCGAATCCCATTAGGGGCGCGGCGCGCATCTCGAGGTCGAGCAGGAAGCGTTTGCGGTCGACGCCACCGCCGTAGCCGGTCATGTCGCCGGCGGCTCCGATCACCCGGTGGCAGGGAACGATGATCCCGATCGGATTGCGCCCGTTGGCCAATCCCACCGCCCGCGACGCCCCCGGCGATCCGATCTGCCGGGCGATCTCTCCATACGTGCGGGTCTGGCCGTAGGGGATGGTGCGCAGCGCCGCCCAGACGCGGCGCTGGAAATCGGTGCCGGCGAGATGCAGATCGAGGTCGAACTCCCGGCGGCGTCCATCGAAATAGGCCTCGAGTTGGTCGACCGCATCGGCGAATGCTCCGGCGCCCGCCGGCTGCCACTCGGAGCGGTCTGGTTCGTGCGACTGGTCGGTCATCCTCAGATGCGAGACCGTCGAGCCGTGGCCGGCCAGGGTCAGCGGTCCCAGCGGACTGTCTACCGTCCGGTACTGCAACGCGGTCATGATCCGACGTTGTCACAGTGCAGGCCCGGGCGGCAACCGTAACCCAGGGTATCCGATACCGCCGGTATTGACATCTTTCGCCGGCGGCCTTACGTTGCTGCACACGTCGACGAAAGGGGTTTCGCCCGAGATGACGACATCCGTATCCCCCAGCGCCGTGTCGCCCGAGTCCGCCTCACGAGAACACAGTCGCGACGCGTTCGCCGAACGACTGCTCAATGGATCGGTGAAGAAGTCCTACGAGCCGGTCGTCGATATCGACTGGGACGCGCCACTGGATCCGGACCGCTTCTTCTTGCCCCCGCAGATGGTGACGCTCTACGGCACGCCGCAATGGGAGGCGATGACCAGGGAGCAACAACGCGAGCTGTCCCGCCAGCAGCTGGTCAACATGCTGTCCGCCGGCATCTGGTTCGAGAACATCCTCAACCAGGCACTGCTGCGCAGCATCATGCACACCAATCCGACATCGCGGGCCACCCATTACATGCTCACGGAAATGGGCGACGAGACGCGCCACATGGTGATGTTCGGTAAGGCCATCGACCGGGTCGGCGGCATTCCGGTGCGCCCCAGACTGCTGCAGCGGATCATCATCAACACCCTGCCGTTCACCTTCCGCGGCCCGGTCCTCTGGGTCGCCGCACTGGTCGGTGAGGAGATATTCGACGCGCTGCAACGCCAGATCCTCGACGACCCCGAATTGCAACCGATCGTCCGGCGCCTGATGCGGATTCACGTCACCGAGGAGGCCCGGCACATCCAGTTTGCACGCGACGGGCTGCGCAAAGCGGTAACCGCGATGCCCTGGTACCGGCGGGCGTTCATCGCGAACCTGCACGGTGTCGGCGGTCCTTTTTACCGGATGCTGTTCACGCTGCCGATCTACTATCGCCGGGCCGGGCTGGATGGTCGGCAGATGCGCCGACTAGCCCGGACGAGCCCCCATTTCCAGCAGAAGTGCCGGGAGTCGTTCGCTCCCCTGGCCGGCTTCCTCGAGGAGGCCGGGCTGATGGGCCGGCTCAGCAGGCGGCTGTGGCGGCGGGCCGGTTTCCTGTGAGGCTCGTGGTCATCGGCGCGGTCCCGGCCGGATTCGAGGCCCCTGAACACGGTGTCTCCGCTGAGTACCGTGTCCTCGCCGACAGATCGGTAGCCCGCTTCGACACGGCCACCGATACCTGGACGGTGGGCTCCTCCGACGGCACGACGGCGACGGCACCGGTGGTGGTGGATGCGCGGCCGTCGCGGCAGCCCACCGTCGCCCGGCATGGCGTGCCCAACTACTTTCGTATCCCCGGTCCGGACGTCCCTCGCCAGGCGCACTACGTCACTCGCTGCCTTCGGTTGATCGAACAGACCGGCGCGGCTCGCATCGAGGCGAAGTCGTCCGTCGTTGTGCACCGTTGGCGTCGGCAACCGCTGGCCTCGCGGTTCTTCCTGACCGGCGCCCACCCGGGCCCGGATGATCTCTACGACGGTCCGGCGAGGGTCGACGCCGACGGATGGTCCGTGCCGAGCCGGGTGCGGCTGATCGGGCACCTCGATCCGATCGACGGCCGGTACCACTGGCAGGGCACGGTGTTCACCGAGCTGCCGGCCCGATCGTCCGGGTTGACACTGACGATCGGTACTCGCACCGCCCGCGCGCGGGCCGTGGAAGCGACCCCCTGGGGTGCCCACATGATCGCCGGTGTCGGCGACCCGCCTTTCGGGTGAGATCCGGCCGTCGGGGCGGGTCCCGTGTCGGCCGTGAGCCGATTTGCTGGTGTCACGAGAAGTGGGGACGTGAGTAGGCGAAGTCGCCCCTCCGGATCTCTTTTGGAGTCCGACGAACATCCGGCCACGGTTGCCACGATCTCCGTCGGGGAACCAGCCCCGCCGCCGTGGAGGAATCGTTGCCCGTAATCCTGCGAAAACACCGGCCCGACTCGTAGGCTCTCCGGAGGTATGCGACAAGCGACAGCGCTCTAGGAGGATTTTTCGATGGCGAAGGAACGCGACACGGTGGTCACTGGTGTGGCCGGAAAGCTGGAGTGGTTGCGCGACTCGGTGAAGGCGCACCCCGAAGGCGCGGCCGACTCGACATGGGCCTGGATCGAGGACCTGTCCAAGAAGGCCGGCACCGACGCGACCGCCGCCGACGCGGATCTCAACGAACTGTTCCGGCTGGGCACCGCCCCCACCGACTTGCACGGCGCCACCGAAGGCATGCTCGTGATGACCACCACCAACGAGAAGTTCGATGCCGTGGTTCGGGTCATCACCTCGATGTGGATGCCCTGGCAGGGTAAGCGGTTCGACAGGGAAGCCGCCAAGGGTGACAACCGCCTCACCAAGAGCACCGGCCTGGTCGGCAAGCTGCTGTGGCCGCTCTACAAGATGACCGACCACACCGACGGCAAGTTGGCCTTCGACTTCGAGACCTACGTCGAGGCCGGCAAAGAGGATCCCGACGTCGACGTCATGGTGATCGACTACGCCGATATCGAGAAGAACCCCAAGCTGGTCATCCGCAAGATTCGCGACGAACTCGTGGAACTCGTGCCTGGGGTCTACCTGGGCAAGATTCTGTACAACACCGGCTCGGGTTACTACAAGCTGGGCTACTTCGCCCTGCGGATCCCGCGCTGACCCCCGTCAATCCCCTTTCCTAACGTCCAGCATCGCCGAGAAAGAGTCGAAAACGTCATGAGCGACAGGCAGTGGTACGAGTACCCTTCGTTGGTTCTGCAGATCAAGGAGCTCTCCGGGCTCCGCCACGACCTGCGGGAACACAATCTGTTCGAGGGTCCGGGCATGCGGCCCAAGGACGATCTCGGCGAGCCGACCGAGGAGGCCATCCGGGCCCGCACGCCGGACGGCACTTTCGACGATCTCGACGATCCCTGGATGGGCGCAGCCGGAACCGGCTTCGGCCGTAATGCTCCGCTGGAAAAGACGATCACCCACACCAAGAAGCTGCTCGACCCGGACCCCCGGCTGATCAGCCGCAAGCTGATGGCCCGTGACTCGTTCAAGCCGGCCGGGATCATCAACACCATCGCCGCGGCGTGGATTCAGTTCGAGAACCACAACTGGTTCTTCCACGGCCACGGCGACCCGGACAAGGTCATCGAGATTCCGCTGCGGCCGGGCGACGACTTCCCGGTCAATCCGATGAAGATCCGCCGCACCATCCCCATGAACGGCGGGGAGATCCAGGACGGCGAGCCCGCGCCGGTGTTCGCCAACACCGAAGCCCACTGGTGGGATGGCTCGCAGATCTACGGAACCGGCAAGGAGAAGCAGTCCGAGGTCCGCACCTTCACCGACGGCAAGGTCAAGGTCCAGGACGACGGCCGGCTGTACGAGAGCGCCAAATACAAGGGCATCGACCTGACCGGCTTCGAGGAGAACTACTGGGCCGGCGTCGGCATCCTGCACACGCTGTTCGCCCGGGAGCACAACGCCGTCTGTGACGCGCTGAAGAAGGCGTACCCGAGCCTGGACGACCAGCGGCTCTACGAGCTGGGCGTTCTGGTGGTCTCGGCGCTGATCGCCAAGATCCACACCGTGGAGTGGACGCCCTGCGTACTGCGCCATCCGGCGCTGCAGATCGCCATGGACGCCAACTGGTACGGCGCGCTGGGCGAGACCTTCAAGCAGAAGATCGGCCGGGTCGGCGACAGCGAGGTCCTCTCCGGCATCGTGGGCTCGCCCGTCGACCAGCACGGCACACCCTTCTCGCTGACCGAGGAGTTCGTGACCGTCTACCGGCTGCATTCGCTGATCCCGGACGACTGGAACTTCTTCTCGCTGGAGTCCGGTGAGCATCTCTACAACAAGACGTTCACCGAGATCCAGGGCAAGTACACCCGCGACTTCATGCACAGCATGCAGATGGGCGACCTCTGGTACTCGATGGGCCTGGGGAGCGCCGGCGCGATCTGTCTGCACAACTATCCCAACGCGCTGCGCAAGCTGGAGCGCCTCGATGGCCAGGTCACCGACTTGGCGACGTTGGATATCGTCCGCGACCGCGAGCGCGGTGTGCCCCGGTACAACGACTTCCGCGAGATGCTGCGCATGCCGCGTCGGAAGAGCATCGACGAGATCACCCCGAACAAGGAGTGGGCCCGCGAGATCAACGAGATCTACAACGGCGATGTCGACCTGGTCGACGTGCAGGTCGGCATGCAGGCCGAGCAGCCGCCGAAGGGCTTCGGTTTCTCCGACACCGCGTTCCGCATCTTCATTCTGATGGCGTCACGCCGGCTCAAGAGCGACCGGTTCTTCACCACCGATTTCCGGCCCGAGGTCTACACCCAGGTTGGTTTCGACTGGGTCAATCAGACCTCGATGAAGGACGTCATCCTGCGGCACTACCCGGAATTGGGTGAGGTGATCGGCGACGTCGATCGGGTGTTCGCGCCGTGGCCGAAGCTTGGTGCGCCGGCACCGGATAAGCCGAACCGGATCGTCCAACTCGCCGACACGGTCCGCTCCTACCTGCCCTGGGGCTAAGGGACCTGTGGCACAGGACTTTCCCCACGCGTCAGTCGCCGAGGGCATCCGCTTCACCGCCCAGATCGGTGTGCCGAACATCCTCCAGGGGCTGTTCAATAAGCGGGAGCTTCCGGTCAAGATCGCATCGCGGATCGGCGCCGAGCACCTCGGTTACGAGTTGGTCGAGGGACTCGTCAAGCGCTATGGGCCCGGGCCGTTCTATGTGCGGGTCGCCAAGGACGAGTCCCTGCTGCTCACCCATCCCGATGATCTGAAGTTCGTGCTGGGTGCCTCCCCGGATCCCTTCGCCTCCGATCCGGAGCCGAAGGTGAAGGGGATGGCCGCGTTCCAGCCGGATGCGTTGACGATCTCGCGGGGTGACCTCTGGGCACAGCGGCGGCAGTTCGCCGACGCGGTCCTGGAGCCCGACAAGCCGGTGTACCGGCTGGCGACGTCGTTCGCGGCCGTCGCCGCCGATACCGCGGGCGAATTGGCCGGAAAGCCCATCCGCTGGGAGGACATCGACCGGGCGTTCCTGCGGATGATCCGCAGGGTGGTACTCGGCGACAGTGCTGCCGATGACACCGGGATCACCGATCTGCTCGGTGAATTGATGTCGCAGGGCAATAAGATGCCCGGCACTCCGGGGCCGCAGTACCCGGAATTCATCGCCGGGATCCAGCGCTATATCGACAAGGCCGAGCCGGGCAGCCTTGCCTCGCAGGTCGCCAGCGCGCCCACCCCGCCGGGAGGTGCCGCCGGGCAGATGGTGCACTGGATGTTCGCTCTCAAGGCCAACCTGGCAGCCAACGTGCTGCGAGCACTGGCGGTGCTGGCGACCCACCCCGAGCAGCAGCGCGAGGCCCGCCACGAGATCGCCGATGCCGACCTGGGTACGGCGACCGGGGTGGCCTCGCTGGAGTACCTGGGCGGCTGCCTGCTTGAAGCGATGCGGTTGTGGCCGACAGTGGGCCTGCTGGTCAAGGTCGCGCACCGCGATGTCGAGTTCCCCAGCGGGGCGGTCCTTCCCGAAGGTCGGCAGTTGTTGATCTACAACGTCTTCAACCACCGGAATCGGGCCCGCATCCCGTACGCGGACAAGTTCTCGCCGGGGGAGTGGGTCAGCGGGACCGCCGCCGAAGACTGGTCGTTCAACTTCTTCAGTCACGGGCCGCAGAACTGCCCGGGGGCCGGAATCTCGATATTCCTCGGCCAGGCGGTCATGGCGAACCTGCTCAAGGCGGGCCCGCTGTCGGTCAGCGGTGTCCGGCTCGATCCGGGCAAGCCGCTGCCGCACGGCGTGGACCTGTACGGCCTGACCGTGCATGCGGGCTCGTCTGTGTGATTTGCGGCCAACCGAAGGGGGTTGACGACCCATGACGACGACCACCAGTGAGCATCTGCAGCGGGTTCTCGACGGCCGCTGGCGCGACACCAAGAACATGATCCGAGAGAAGCTGTCGCTGGAGATCTTCCGGCCGCACTTCACCCCGACCAAATCGGTGGCCCGTGCCCGGGTCAACGAACAGTTGGCGATCATCGCCGCGGCCGGAGCGGCCGAGGACGGCTTCCAGAAGGACCACGGCGGCACCGGTGACGCCGGGGCCGCGGTCACCAAGATCGAGATGCTGGCCATGTCGGATCTGTCCCTGATGGTGAAGGCCGGTGTGCTGTGGGGCCTGTTCGGCGGCGCCGTCGAGAACCTGGGCACCGAACGCCATCACGAGGCCTACGTACGGCCGTTGATCACCCTGGACCTGCTGGGCTGCTTCGCAATGACCGAGACCGGACACGGTAGTGACGTTCAGCACCTGGAGACCACCGCCACCTACGACCCCGATACCGAAGAGTTCGTCATCAATTCGCCGACCCCGTCGTCGCGGAAGGACTACCTCGGTGGCGCGGCCGAAAGTGCTACGGTGGCAGCCGTTTTCGCACAGCTGATCACCAGGGGCGAGAATCACGGCGTGCACTGCATCGTGGTGCCGATCCGCGACGAGACTGGCAAGGACCTGCCGGGCGTTCGGACCTGGGACTGCGATTACAAGGGCGGCCTGCCCGGCGTCGACAACGGCCGCATCATGTTCGACCAGGTGCGGGTGCCCCGCGAGAACCTGCTGAACCGGTTTGCCGACGTGGCCCCCGACGGCACCTACAGTTCGGATATCGAGAACGCCAACCGGCGATTCTTCACCATGCTGGGCACTCTGGTCCGTGGCCGGGTCACCGTCGGGGGAAGTGCCGCTCAGGCGGCCCGGGTGGCGCTGGACATCGCGGTGCGCTACGCCCTGCAGCGTAAGCAGTTCCTGGCCCCCGGGGAGGACCGCGAGGTCCCGATCATGGACTACCTGGTGCATCAGCGCCGCCTGCTGCCGTTCGTCGCGCAGTCCTACGCGCTGCAGTTCGCGCAGAACGAACTGGTCTCGGCCATGCACGATCAGGAGACGGCGGCGGTCCGCGACCTGGAGGCGCAACGGGATCTGGAAGCCCGGGCGGCCGGCCTGAAGGTGCTCAACACCTGGCACGCCAGCGCGGCGATCCAGGAGGCCCGCGAGGCGTGCGGTGGCGCCGGGTATCTGGCGGAGAATCGGCTGGTCGAACTCCGCGCCGACACCGACGTGTTCACCACCTTCGAGGGCGATAACCACGTGCTCCTGCAGTTGGTGGCCAAGCACCTGCTCACCGAATACAACGACGACATCAAGTCGATGAGTCCGTTCGAATGGGTCCGGTTCGCCGCCAACTACGCCGGCGACCGGGTTTCGAGACGGACCGCCGCCGAGCAGATCATGCAGCGGATCATCGACAACCGCCAGGACAACTCCGAAGTCGGCAGCCTTTTCAACCGCGGCACTCAGGCCAAGATGTTCGAGGATCGCGAAGAGTACCTGCTCTCCTCCCTCGCCCGGCGCCTGCAGCGGCGCGCGAAGACGATGTCGGCCTTCGACGCGTTCAACTCCGTGCAGGACCACGTGATGCATACCGCGCGCGCCCATATCGACCGCACCGTGCTCGAGGCTTTCATCGCCGGTATCGACCGGTGCGAGGACGCCGAGGCCCGGCGGATCCTGAATCTGGTCTGCGACCTCTACGCTCTCAGC
The DNA here is from genome assembly GCA_005787665.1 of Actinomycetota bacterium. The sequence goes on along the minus strand of SYAB01000190.1, from coordinate 2,904 downwards.
GTGATCGAAGCCGATAAGGCGTTCTTCCTCGAACACCGACTGCTGTCCACCGAACGGGCCCGCGCCGTGACCAACGGGATCAACGAGCGCTGCCGCAATCTGCGGCCGCATGCCGAAACCCTGGTCGACGCATTCGGGATTCCCGCGCAACTGCGCGACGCCGAGATGCTGCATCCCGAACGCCTGCCGCGGCCGGGATCGTGACCCGCCGATGAACATCGCCGAAGAGATCATCGACTGGCTCTACACCGAGCATCTGGGGATCGACGAGACGTGGTCCTACCGGCTGCCCACCGGATTCACCTGGTGGGCAGACGATTACGCCCAGACCGTGGAGATCCTCGGTGAGGAGACCGGACCCAGCGGCGAGACCGGCTACCTGGTGTGCGTACGTACCGAGTTGCTGCGCGACGTGGAACTGACCGGGACGGCACTGGCTGAGATCAACGGGCTGCCGATGCGATGTGCCGCGCTGGCCGGTCCGGTCTATGACGTCGAGGCGCGGATGGCGGACCTGTGGTCGATGGTCCGGGTGACCGATGACAACGGTTCATGGATGCGCTATCTGCTGGGCGCGGCGGCGGTGACGCAGCTGGCCGAGGCGCGGTTGCTGGCGCCGGTGATCGCTGAGGCGGTCGGCGCCCGGCCCGCCACCAGCGATCACCCGGAGAGTGGTCCGCGCCCCCGCCGCGACGAGATGTCCTCCGGCGCAGCGGTTCTGGCCGAGTCCGGTGATCGGCCCAGCGCATGGTCGGCCGAGGAGTTCAGCGAGTTAGCCGGGGCGGGTGTCGGCAGCGCCGACGGGCAGGTGTTCACCGCCGAATTCCCCTTCGGGCGGCAAGTCTCGACCTGCCGGATCGCCGGCGATCAGCCGCATCCGCTCTACGGCAATGGACTCCTTGTGCTGCAACGTTTCCCGATCGAGGTCGAGTCTGACGACGACGGTATACGCCTGGCGCTCTCACTGAACGCCGCGGGCCTCACCCGCGAGCAGATCGGCTACGGTCTGGGCAGCTACGCCTTTTCCGACGGCGCGGTGTACTTCAGCGGGTTCGTCCCCAACGCCCTGCACAAGCCGAGACTGCTGCGCAGTCTTTACGCATCCTGCGCCGCGCGCGCGCAACGGATGGCGGCGCTGTTCGTCGATGGCCGGTGGGACCCCGAGATCTATTCGCTGGACGCCGAGATTCTCGCCCGCCGCCGAAAGCGCAAACAGGCAACCATGCCGGTCGTCGAACGCCCCATGCGGGGCTGCCCGATGATGCAGGCCAAAGCAGGAGGTCACTGACACCGTGCCAACCCCCATCGCGTTGTCCGGGGCGGCTGTCGCCATCACGGGTGCGGCACGCGGCATCGGCTACGCCACCGCCAAAGCCTTTGCCGCCCAGGGTGCGAAGGTGTTCATCGGAGACCTCGACGCCGAGCTGGCCAGGAGTGCCGCCGAGGGGATCGGTTGCGTCGGAATCGGGGTGGACGTGCGCTCTCGCGAGTCCTTCTCCGACTTCCTTGCCGCCATCGACGCGCCGCTGCAGGTTCTGGTGAACAACGCCGGCATCATGCCCGCCGGCCGGTTCGTCGACGAGCAGGACGCCGTCACCGACGCGATCGTCGACATCAACCTCAACGGGGTGCTGCGCGGGACGAAACTGGTTCTGCCCGGCATGCTCGAGCGGGGATCGGGACATATCGTCAACGTCGCCTCGTACCTGGGCGAACTGCCCGCGGCCGGCCTGGCCACCTACTGTGCCAGCAAGCATGCGGTGATCGGCTTCAGCGAGGCGCTGCGTGACGAACTGGCGGGGACCGGCGTGACCGTGACCACGGTGCTGCCCTCGGCGGTTCGCACCGATCTGGTGTCCGGGGTCAAGCTGGGCGGGATGCTTCCGACCGTCGATCCCGAGGACATCGCCGCCTCGATCGTGGCGACCTGCCGCGACCGCCCGGCGATCGTGGCGGTGCCGGCGTGGATGCGCAGCTACGAGGCCGCCGCCGCCCTGCTGCCCGACCGGATGCTCGGTGCCATCCGCGGCCGGCTCACCCGGCAGCGGGTGCTGCGCACTCTGGACACCGGTGCCCGTTCGGCGTACGACGAGCGCGTCAAGCGCGACGCGGGAGCCAACAGGTAGTTCGCCGATGGCCGAACTGGTTCAGCGCTACCTCGACCAGTTAGTGGCCGAATTCGCACCCGTCAACGACGGCGCACTCGCCGACTACATCCCGGAGCTGACGCAGGTCGACCCGACCGGCTTCGGGCTCGCGTTGTCATCGGCCGACGGATTCGTCTACGAATCCGGTGATGCCAGAAGCGAGTTCACCATCCAGTCCATCTCCAAGCCGTTCACCTACGCCCTGGCACTCGACCAGGTCGGCCAGGATGCGGTCGACGCCCGGATCGGTGTCGAGCCCTCGGGGGATGCGTTCAACGAGATCAGTGTCGACGAGCGCACCAAGACCCCGAAGAACCCGATGATCAATGCCGGCGCGATCGCGGCGGTCTCGCTGGTGCCCGGCGCCACCCCCGACGAGCGCTTTGCGCGGATCCGTGAGTTCTACTCCGCGTGCGCCGGGCGACCGTTGGAAATCGATGAAGACGTCTATCGTTCCGAGAAGGCCACCGGCAACCGCAACCGGGCGATCGCCTACATGCTGACCAGTTTCGGGGTGCTCGACCAGCCCGACGACGTTCTCGACGTCTACTTTCGGCAATGCTCGCTGCGGGTGACCAGCGTGGACCTCGCCCGGATGGCGGCCACGCTGGCCCGGGGCGGAGTCAACCCGCAGACCGGCCGACGCATCACCGCGGCCACCGTGGTGCAGCGGACCCTGAGCGTGATGGTCACCTGTGGGATGTACGACGGCGCCGGAGACTGGGTGAGCGCGGTCGGGATGCCGGCCAAGAGCGGG
>SYAB01000189.1 GCA_005787665.1 Actinomycetota bacterium | reverse complement strand
CTTCTGGACGCCACCGCACACCTGGGCGCTGGCCATGAAGTACAAGGAGGACTACCGCGCGGCCGGGGTTCCGATGCTGCCGGTGGTCGCCACCGAACGGCAGGTCACCCGGCAGGTCGTGATCTACACGTGGCTCACGGTGGGCGCCACCCTGGCTCTGGTGCCGGCGGCCGGCTGGCTCTACGCCGTGGTCGCGGTGTTGGCCGGCGCCTGGTTCCTGACGCTGGCCCACCGGCTGGACGCCGGCGTTCGCCGTGGCGAAGCGGTCAAGCCGTTGCGCTTGTTCCTGCAGTCCAACAACTACCTCGCCGCGGTTTTCTGCGCATTGGCGGTCGATTCGGTCATCCCGCTGCCACTGCTCTTCTGAGCACTGCCCGCGGCGCGCTTCAGGGCAACAGAACGATCGAACCCGAGGTCCGCCGGCCCTGGAGGTCCTCGTGGGCGCGGCGGGCGTCGGCCAGCGGATAGCTCCCGCCGACGGTGACGGTGAGTGAGTCGTCGGCGATGGCATCGAGCAGTTCTCCCGCGCGCCAGGCGAACTCATCGGGGGTGCGGATGAAATGCGCGAGGTTCGGGCGGGTGAGGAACACCGAGCCCGCTGCGTTGAGCCGTTGCGGGTCGACCGGGGCGACGGCGCCACTGGAGGCCCCGAACAGGGCCAGTGTGCCGCGCACCGCCAGGCTGGCCAGGCTGGCGTCGAATGTCGACCGGCCGACGCCGTCGTAGACGGCGGCGACGCCGCGCCCGTCGGTCAGGTCGCGCACCGTCGCGGCGAACGCCGCCGGGTTCTCGGGGTCGGGATAGTCCAGCACCTCCACGGCGCCGGCCTGCCGCGAGAGGTCCGCCTTCGCCGGGGTCGATGCGGTGGTGATTACCCGCACCCCCAGACTGGTCGCCCACTGGGTGAGGATCAGGCCGACACCTCCCGCACCCGCGTGCACCAGGACGACGTCGCGGGGCTGAACCGGGTAGACCGACCGGATCAGATAATGCGCCGTCAGTCCTTTCAGCAGCGCCGAGGCGATCGCATCCGAGCGCACCGTATCGGGCACGTAGGCGACGAAATCAGCAGGCGCCGTGCAATATTCGGCGTAGCCGCCCGCAGCATTCGCGGTGACCACACGATCGCCGACATTGATGGCCGCGACGTCCTCGCCGAGTGCGGCGACCGTACCGCACACCTCCTGGCCCACCACGAACGGCACTTCGCGGGGATAGAGCCCGGAGCGGAAGTAGGTGTCGATGTAGTTGACCCCGATCGCGTCCGCCCGGATGAGGACCTCGCCGGGACCGGGGGAGGGAAGGGGCCGTTCGACGTAACTCAAGACCTCCGGGCCGCCGGTCTCCGCGACTTCGATCGCACGCATGTCACTATCATCCCTGGTGTGCCAGACCGCAGGAAGCTAGCCCGGCCGAACGTCTTTCATCCGCGCATCGTGCTGGCTTCCTGTCCAGCACTGCCCGACGGTGACGGGGACGACGCCGGTCTCCTCGAAGCGCTTCGCCGGCGGGGTCTGCACGCCCGCTGGATGTCGTGGGACGATCCCCGGACCGAAGCCGCGGACCTGGTGATCCTGCGGGCGACGTGGGATTACGCCGAACGGCGTGAGGAGTTCCTGGCATGGACCGGGCGGGTGCGCAATGTCCTCAACGCTCCGTCGGTAGTGGCGTGGAACAGCGATAAGCACTATCTGCTGGACCTGAAGGCGGCCGGGGTACCGATCGTGCCCTCATTTTTCCTCGACGTCGCCGAGTTCGGGCTCGGCGATGATCTGGGCATCCCGGACGCGGAGACGGTGGTGAAACCCGCGATCGGGGCGGGGTCGATCGACACCCAACGGTTCACCGGCCGGGATGAGGCGAGCGAACACGCTGCGACTCTGCTGGCCGCCGGACGCAGCGTCCTGGTGCAGCGCTACGACCCCAGGGTCGAGCAGCGCGAAACCGCGCTGGTGTTCCTCGGCGGACAACAGTCCCACGCCTTCACCAAGGGCCCGATCCTGCCGCCGCACGGCGGAGCCCCCGCGCTGGACCCATCGGGCACCTACGCCCGCGAGACGCTCGGCCCGGCAGATCCGGACTTCGCGCTGTGGGATCTCGGATACGCCGCATTGGACGCGGCCTGTGCCCGGGTTGGGGTCGGCAGGGACGAGGTGCTCTACGCAAGGGTCGATGTGATCGGCGGTCCCGATGCCCCGGTGCTTCTGGAACTGGAACTCATCGAGCCAGCACTGGGTTGGCGTCAACTCGAACCCGACGTTCGGGTTCGGCAGCAGCGCCGGTTCGCCCTCGCCGTCGAGTCAGCCTGCGAGCGTCTCGGACTCGGTCCGCTGTCGCATCGAGGCCCATAGCGCCGCCGTGCCGACCGTGCACGCGGCGGCCCCCGCGACGTGCGTCGCGACCAGGACGGCCGGAACGCCGGTGTGGTACTGGACGACCCCGAGCAGGCCCTGGGCGGCCACCAGGCCGACGAGCACCACCAGCCTGCGCTGGACGGCGGGCGGCGCCCCGACGGCCAGCAAACCGGCGCCCAGTCCGACCAACAGGCTGAGATAGGCGACGAGCAGGGTGGCATGCGCGTGAGCCAGGGTGACGATCTCCACCTCGAGGCGGGGAACGGTGCGTTGCGGGCTCTTGTCGCCGGCGTGTGGGCCGGCACCGGTGACGAGCGTGCCGGACACGAGGGTAGCCGTAAGAGCGAGCGCGCTCAGAAATGTCAACTGCCGCAACGGCTTCGGAACCAGGGTCGTCGGGACTCCGTCATCGGGCTCGCCGATCTTGACATAGAGCAGAGTGGCCACCCACACCATCGCCATCGACACCAGCAGGTGGATCGCCACCGTCCACCACAGCAGACCGGTCAGCACCGTGATGCCGCCGATCACGGCCTGCAGGACGGTCGAAGCGGGCATCAGCCAGGCATAGACGAGCACCTCGCGGCGGCGCCGGGCCCGGGTGACCGCAAGCACCACCAGGATCGAGGCGAGCACCACGACAAAGGTGAGCAGCCGGTTGCCGAACTCGACGGCTTGGTGGATACCGGGGACCTCGGGGTGCGGGGTCGGGGTGAAACTGCCCGGGAAGCACTGTGGCCAGGTGGGGCATCCCAGCCCGGAGGCGGTGACCCGCACGATCGACCCGGTGACCGAGATCAGGGCCTGGCTGAGAACCACGACCGCGGCGATCAGCCGTTGGGTCCGGAGGCTGGGCAGGGGGAGGAGATCCACCAGCCGCAGAAAGAGCCGCCGCACGCCCACCAAACGATCCTAGAGCAGCCGGAACTACGAGCCGTAGTAGGGCATCAGGTGAACCGGAACCAGCGCAGCGCCGCAGCCCCCGACAGCACGCCCCACGCCGCGAGAACGGCGATGCCGAACCAGTCCACCGAGACGTCTGTCGCCCGGGAGAGGGCCTCCGTCAGCGCGCCAGAAGGGGTCAGCCGGGCCACCCAGGACAATGCCCCGGGGATGGTGCCGGTCTCCAGGGTGAGTGCGCCGAATCCGGCGAAGACGAACCACAGCAGGTTGGCCACAGCGAGCACGATCTCGGCCCGCAGCGTGCCGCCGAGCAGCAGTCCCATGGCGACGAAGGTCGCGGTGCCCAGGGCGATGACGGCGGCGCCCAGCAGCAGGCCGGCCGGCTGCGGGCGCCATCCCAGAGCCAAGCCGATTCCGCCGAGCACGATCGCCTGCAGGAACACCACGGTCACCACGGCCAGAGCCTTACCGGCGATGATGCCCCAGACCGGTAGCGCGGTGGCACCCAGCCGCTTGAGCGCCCCGTAGCGACGGTCGAAGGCGACCGCGATGGCCTGACCGGTGAACGCCGTCGAGATCACCGCCAGCGCCATGACGGCCGGCATGAACACCGCCACCCGCTGATCGCCGAACGATCCGAGCGGAAGCACCGTGAGCCCGATCAGCAACGTGATCGGGATGAACATGGTCAGCAGTAACTGTTCGCCGTTGCGCAACAGCAGGCGAAGCTCGAGCCCGTACTGGGCGGCCAGCATCCGCGGCACGCTGCTGGGCCGGGGGTCGGGAGTGAAGGTGCCGGCCGGGAAAAGTTGACTCACGACCGCAGCTCCTTTCCGGTCAGGTCCAGGAAGACGTCCTCCAGGCTGCGCTGCTCGACGCGCAGGTCGGTGGCCAGGATGTTCAGCCGGGCGCACCAGGCGGTCACCGTCGCGAGGACCTGCGGGTCGACCTTCCCCTCCACCAGATACTCGCCGGGCGCCGGCTCGGTCGCCCGGTACCCCTCGGGCAGCGCCGAGACGAGCAACGACAGGTCCAGTCGGCGCGGGGCGCGAAAACGCAACTGGCCCTCGGCGCCGCTGCGCATCAACTCGGCCGGGGACCCCGCGGCGACCTCGGCCCCGCGGTCGATGATCAGGATCCGGTCGGCGAGTTCCTCGGCTTCGTTGAGTTGGTGGGTGGTCAACACGACGGTGACCCCGTCCCGGCGTAGCGCGTCGATGAGTTCCCACACCACCAGCCTGGCGTGGGCGTCCATCCCCGCGGTCGGCTCGTCGAGGAACACCAATTCGGGGCGTCCGACGATGGCGCAGGCCAGGGCCAGCCGCTGCTGCTGGCCACCGGACAGCCGGCGATAGGTGGTGCGGGCGGCATCGGTGAGCCCGAGGGTGTCGAGCAGCCAGGCCGGGTCCAGCGGCCGGTCCGCATAGGCCGCGACGAGGTTGAGCATCTCCCCGGCCCGGGCTGCCGGATAGCCGCCGCCGCCCTGCAGCATCACCCCGATCCGCTCCCGCAGCTTGGCGTTGTCGGCGACCGGGTCCAGGCCCAGCACCTCGATCGAGCCGGCGTCCGGACGCACGAAACCCTCACACATCTCGACGGTCGTGGTCTTGCCGGCACCGTTAGGGCCAAGGAGCGCGAACACCTCCGCGGGCTGCACGTCGAGATCCAGATCGGACACCGCGACGGCCGATCCGTAACTCTTCGATACCGCACGTAGCCGCACCGGGGTGGGGGAGCCTGAACTCACGGAGAACCAGCGTAGGTGCCGGGTGCCGGACGGCTCGCCGGTGGTTGCCGCGAAGGGTCATCGCCGGGGCCGGAATCGGGATCCTCCCCGCTGTAGCGCTCGTCGGTGCCCGGCACGTATCGCCAGGGCAGTCGGTTGCGGGTCAGGGCGATCAGCAGCATCACGATCACCGCACTGGCCAGCGTCGCGCTGAGGATCTGGAACAGCGCGAAGCGGTCGCCGTTGGCGGTCGGACCGAAGATCCCGACCACCAGGGTCACGGCGATGGTGGCGATGCGGAACCGCGGGCGGGTGGCCCAGGCCGCGAGCGGGATGATCGCCCACAGCAGGTACCACGGCTGGACGACCGGGAACAGCAGCACGGTGGCGCCCAGGGCGACGCCGAGGCCGCCCACCGGGTGCAACCGGCCCCGCAGCACCGCCAGCAGGAGCCAGGTCACCAGGACCGCGATGATCCCCACACCGATCGCTCGGGTGAGCGCGAGCACCGCGGTGGTGTGGTCGCCCAGTCCGAGCAGGATGCCCACCTGGCCGGTGGCCAGCGCCAACAGGGTGGGTGGAGACATCCAGCTGCGGACCACGTTCGCGGTACCGAGGGTGAACAGCCATCCAAACCCCAGCCCGCTCGCCCATCCGACGAGGGCGATGACCGCCAGTGCGACCGAGCCGGTGAAGGCGCACGAGGCCAGCAGGGCTTTCATTGTCCCGCCCCAGCGGTGCGCCAGCGCCATCGCGGTGAAGCCCAGAGCCAACAGGCCCGGCAGCTTCACCTGGGAGCTCAGGGTGATCAGCACCGTGCCCGCCAGGAGCAGTGCCAGCGGGGTCCACCGCGCCCAGTCGGCCCGGTCCTGCGGCCAGTGCAGGGGTCGGGGGAGCAGCGGCTGCGCGGCTCGTCGGTCTGAGGTCGCCGGCTGCGCGGCTCCGTCGATACCGCGCAGGGCGATCTCGGTACCGGTCAGCATCAGCCCGAGCATCAGTGCCTCGTTGTGGATTCCCGCCACCAGATGCATGAGCAGCAACGGGTTGGCCGCGCCCAACCAGAGGGCCGTGACCTCAGCCACCCCGCACCGGCGTGCCAGCCGCGGAGTTGCCCAGACGATCAGACCCACCCCGATCAGGACGACAACCCGGTGACTCAAGACGGCGGCCACGATGTTCTCGCCGGTGAGTGCGGAGATGCCGCGCCCGATCCAGAGGAACAACGGGCCGTAGGGCGCCGGCGTCTCACGCCACAGGCTGGGCACCGACGACGTGAAGACGTGGTCGAGCCCGAGCCCGGGCGCGGGGCCGACCAGATAGGGGTTCAGGCCGTCGCGGGCGATCTGACTCTGGGCCAGGTAGGAATAGACATCCTTGCTGTACATCGGCGGCGCGATCAGCAGCGGCAGCATCCACAGCAGCAGCGTGCGGTCCAGTTGGCTGCGCGACATGCGCCGCGGACCGTGCACGAAGCGGCCCATCATCAACCAGGCCAGCGCCATCATCACCGCGCCGGTCGTCGTCATCGTCAACGACACGGTCTGGATCCGGGAGGGCAGGTTGAGCAGTCGCACCCCGAAAGTAGGGTCCTGCACCACCGGGCGGGCTCCCGCGCCGAGCGCCCCGATCGCCATCAGCACGGTTCCGGTCGCGCCGAACAGCCGGGTCCGGTGCATGGCCCGCATCTCGGCAGTGTTGAGCGGCGCGCCCACCGTCCGCTCGTCACCGTGCCAGCTCGCGATCGACAGGCTGAGGGAGTGCTGGCGGACTGCCACCCTCGCACTCTATCCGGCCGCGAACGGCCCGCGGTCTGAGGTGAGGGTCCCCTTGCTAGACCCGGATTGGCAATTGCGTCACACTGGTGTTGTGAAATTCCCGCCCGACTCGCCGGTGCCGGTCGGGGTCGTGCCGCAGGACGGCCGGACCCGCCGGGCGATCGTGCAGTTGCTGCTGGAATCGGGCTCCATCACCGCCGCCGAGATCGGCCGTCGGCTGGATATCTCGGCCGCCGGCGTCCGCCGTCACCTCGACGCGCTCGTCGAGGGCGGCGATGCCGAAGCCAACCCCGCCGCATCCTGGCAGCAGGCCGGGCGGGGCCGTCCCGCCAAGCGTTACCGGCTGACCCCGGCCGGCCGGTCCAAGCTCGAGCACAATTACGACGATCTCGCCTCGGCCGCGATGCGCCAGCTGCGCGAGATCGGCGGCGATGGCGCGGTCCGTGACTTCGCCCGCCGCCGGATCGACACCATCCTCGACGGGGTGGCGCCGGCGGATTCCGGCGAGGAGGCCGCGGTGGAAGCCGCCGCCGACCGGGTGGCCGACGCGCTGACCCGCGCCGGTTACGCGACCACCGCGACCCGGGTGGGCGGGCCCCTCCGCGGGATCGAGATCTGCCAGCATCACTGCCCGGTTTCCCATGTCGCCGAAGAGTTTCCGGAACTGTGCGAGGCCGAGAAACAGGCCATTTCCGAGGTGCTCGGCACCCACGTACAACGGCTCGCCTCCATCGTCAACGGCGACTGTGCCTGCACCACCCACGTTCCGCTCACTTCAGCCCCGACCGAGAAAAAAGGAGCGTCCGCATGACGACTTCCCCGGATCTGCAGCCACTCAGCCAGGAGGAGACCATCGCCTCGCTGGGCCACTATGGCTATGGCTGGGCGGACTCCGACGTCGCCGGTGCGAGCGCTCAGCGCGGTCTGTCCGAGGCCGTGGTGCGCGATATCTCGGCGAAGAAGAGTGAACCGGAGTGGATGCTCGACGTCCGACTCAAGGCCCTGCGGACCTTCGACAAGAAGCCGATGCCGGGTTGGGGTTCCGATCTCGAGGGCATCGACTTCGACAACATCAAGTACTTCGTGCGGTCCACCGAGAAGCAGGCGACCTCCTGGGAGGATCTGCCCGAGGACATCAAGCGGACCTATGACCGTCTCGGCATCCCGGAGGCCGAGAAGCAGCGTCTGGTCGCCGGGGTGGCCGCTCAGTACGAGAGTGAGGTCGTCTACCACCAGATCCGGGAGGATCTCGAGGCTCAGGGGGTCATCTTCCTCGATACCGATACCGGTCTGAAAGAACATCCGGATCTCTTCAAGCAGTACTTCGGCACGGTGATCCCGGCCGGTGACAACAAGTTCTCCGCACT
>SYAB01000188.1 GCA_005787665.1 Actinomycetota bacterium | reverse complement strand
GCCCTGCGAGCCCTGGGCAACCGCCTCGTCGGCATCCTCCATGGCTGCCTACGCCACCGCACCCACTACGACGAAAACAAGGCCTGGGCCCACCGTGCTACCGCAGCAGCTTGACGCCTTACAGACCTGGGGTATCTAGGACGGCCAGTTGAGCGCGATCAGCGCAAGGCAGGCCAGCAGCACCGCCAGTGCGGGCAGGTACTTCGACGCCGGATCCTTGGCCTTCGCGTGCATGGCGAGGGCGCCGACCATCAACACCGAGACCACCGCCGCCGGCACCAGGACGAGACCAGGCACCCAGATACCGACGATCAGCAACACCCCGGCGACGACCTTGAGCCCGCCGACGAGATAGAAGGACCAGTCGGGAAGCCCGTAGACGGCGAACTCTTCCTTCAGCGACTGCGCCTCGCCGCCCCGGTAGGCGGTCGCCGACCGGGGCCGCACCAGCCAGACATTGAGCAGTCCCAGCCCGACGATGACCTGAAGTATGCTCGAAATCACATGTGTTGACATGGGCGCCTTTGCCTCCGCGTGCGTCGCTTGACCCGACGATAACCGATCGGAACTCCATGGGTGCTGTGTATGAGACACTGAAGGCGGTTTCCATCGCCGCATTCCTCTTCTACGGCTTGACCGTGCTCTTCAGCAACGCGATGGAGGAGGAGTTCAAGCGTTACGGGCTGTCCCGCTTCCGCAAGCTCACCGGAGCGCTCGAGGTGCTCGGGGCGGTCGGCCTGATCGTGGGTTATTTCGTGCCGGGCCTCACGGCCGCGGCCGCGGGCGGCTTGGCTCTGCTGATGGCACTCGGCGTCGTCGTCCGCTTCCGATCCGGGGACTCGGTGGTCCAGGCACTGCAGGCGTTCGCCATGTTGCTGGTGAACCTGTTCATCGTGGTCTATGCCCTACGATTCGGCGGGCGCTGAGACTCCGGGACCTGCCAGTAGGCTTGACCCTCATGATCGGTATCGAACGTGTCGGCGCCGTGACGACCATCGAGATGCGCAGGCCCGACCGCCGCAATGCGCTGAACTCTGAACTGGTGGAGGCGTTGCGCGCCGCGATCGAGGAGGCGGCCGCCGAGGATGTCCGCGCGATCGTGCTCACCGGGGCGGGCACGGTGTTCTGCGCCGGTGCCGACCTCTCCGGCGACGTCTTCGCCGCCGACTTCCCGGACAAGGCGATTGCGCTGAACAAGGCGATCGACGCGGTTACGGTGCCGGTGATCGCCGCCATCAACGGCCCGGCCATCGGCGCCGGTGTCCAGCTGGCGATGATCTGTGACCTGCGGGTGGTCGCCCCGGGCGCGTACTTCCAGTTTCCGATCGCCAGATATGGACTGGCGCTAGATAATTGGAGCGTGCGGCGGCTGGCGTCGCTGGCCGGTTACGGCCGGGCCCGCGGCATGCTGCTGGCGGCGGAGAAACTCGACGCCGACACCGCTCTGATGACCGGTATGGCCAATCGCATCGGCTCGCTCGCCGACGCCCAGGCCTGGGCCGCCGACATCGCCGGGCTGGCGCCATTGTCGCTGCGGCACTCCAAACGGGTGCTCAACGACGACGGGGCCTACGAGGAACAGAGCGACGTGCACAGGGACCTTTTCGATCGGGCCTGGGGCAGCCAGGATGTCATCGAAGCCCAGGTGGCCCGCTTCGAGAAGCGGCCCGCGAGGTTCCAGGGTTCCTGAGCGTGCCTGGGCTGCCCGACCTGACCGCGCTGATACCCAGCGGTAAGGCTGCCGTGCGCCTCGCCGCCGGCACCGCCACGGTGGCCGCGGGAGGCTGGGTGTTGCAGGCGCTTCGGGAGACCCCGGCCGCGCTCGGTGCCAGCCCCGCGGCCATTCACCCCACGGTCGAGGGGTCGCCCAACTACGGCGGCGGCATCTTCCACAATCTGGAGCCCGCGTCGCCGCTGAAACTCGACGCCGAGGAAAACCGGATGCTGCTGTTCGAGTTCCTCTCCAGCCGCTCCAGGAGCCTGCCGAAGGCGGAGATTCCCCTCGCGACCCCCGCGTCGCATTCCGCCGGCACCCCGGTGGCGGCGACCTGGCTCGGCCACGCCACCGCGCTTGTCGAGATCGACGGCTACCGACTGCTGACCGATCCGGTCTGGAGTGAGCGGTGCTCGCCGTTGCGGTCGGTGGGCCCCCGCCGACTGCATCCGCCGCCGGTTCCGATCGAGGCCCTGCCGGCCCTCGACGCCGTGGTGATCAGCCACGACCATCACGACCACCTCGACATGTCCAGCGTGCGGGCGTTGGCGCGCACTCAGCGGGCTGTGTTCGTGACCCCACTCGGGGTCGGAGCCCACCTCCGTGAATGGGGTGTTCCCGCGTCCCGGATCGTGGAATTGGACTGGGGTTCGTCCTACTCCATCGACGACCTGACGCTGACCTGCACGCCGGCCCGGCACTACTCCGGGCGGTTCCTGTCCCGGAACAACACCCTGTGGTCCTCATGGGTGTTCGCCGGTCCTCAGCACCGCGCCTACTTCGGCGGCGACACCGGCTACACCGCCAGTTTCACCGACATCGGTGCGGCGCACGGACCCTTCGACCTGACGCTGCTGCCGATCGGTGCCTACAACACCTCCTGGCCCGACATCCACATGAACCCGGAGGAGGCGGTGCAGGCCCATCTCGACGTCAACGCGGGCGGCGTGCTGGTGCCGATCCACTGGTGCACCTTCCGGCTCGCCCCGCACCCGTGGGCGGAGCCGGCCGATCGGCTGGTGGCGGCGGCGGACGCCGCAGGAGTCGACATCGCGGTGCCCCGGCCGGGCGGCCGCGTGGTGCCCGGCGCCGGAGCCGTCGAACCCTGGTGGCGGCTTTGACCGCAGCCCGCCGCGCCGGGACCGTCCTGGTGGCCGCGATCCTGACCGCCTGCGGCGCCGCGCCGACGTCACCGCCGCCACTGGCCGCCGACGAGCCGCCGCGACTGGCGGCGGCGATGCCGCTGCCGGATGACGCCGTGGCCAACGCCGTCGCCAAACTCGACGGTATCGCCGAGGAGTTGATGAGTTCCTCCGGCATCCCGGGTATGGCCGTCGCGGTCGTGCACCGCGGGAAGACCCTCTACGCCAAAGGTTTCGGAGTGCGCGACACCAGGACGGGAGAACCGGTCGACGCCGACACGGTGTTCCAGTTGGCCTCGCTGTCGAAACCGATCGCCGCCACCGTGGTGGCACAGCAGGTGGGAGCGGGGGCGATTCGCTGGGATTCCCCGATGGTCGAGAAGCTGCCATGGTTCGCCCTCTCCGACCCGGCGGTCACCCGGATGCTGACCGTCTCCGATCTGTTCGCACATCGCTCCGGCCTGCCGGATCACGCCGGCGACCTGCTGGAGGATCTGGGTTATGACCGCCGCGAGATCCTCGAACGGGTGCGGCTGCTGCCCCTGGGCCCGTTCCGGATCTCCTACGCCTACACCAACTTCGGTGTGACCGCGGCCGCCGAAGCGGTCGCCGCCGCGGCCGGCCGTTCCTGGGAGGATCTCAGTGAGCAGATGCTCTACCGTCCGCTCGGGATGGTCTCGGCCAGTTCGCGATTCGCCGATTTCCAGGCCCGTTCCGACCGGGCCCTGGGCCACGTCCGGGTGGACGGCGGTTATCAGCCCCGCTACACCCGCGACCCCGATCCGCAGTCGCCCGCGGGCGGGGTCAGCGCCTCGGTCAACGACCTGACCCACTGGCTGGCGTTGCTGCTCGCCGACGGTGCCTCCGATAGCGAGCCGGTCGTCGACCCGGAGGCGCTGCTGCCGGCGCTATCGCCGCAGATCCTCTCCGCCCCGCCGAGTGAGCCCGCCGAGCGGTCGGGCTTCTACGGCTACGGGTTCAATGTCGGGACATCCGCCGCCGGGCGGGTCACCCTCAGTCACTCCGGGGCCTTTTCCCTCGGCGCTGCAACGAATTTCGTCGTCATTCCCTCCGCCGACGTGGCGATCGTCGCGCTGACCAACGCCACCCCGGTCGGCGTCCCCGAAACGCTGACGGCCGAGTTCGCCGACCTCGTCGAGTTCGGTGCCGTGCGCCAGGACTGGCGGCGGTTGTATGCCGACGCGTTCGCGGGGATGAACGAACCGTTCGGAGAGCTCGCCGGTCGGCAACGGCCGGCCAGTCCGGCGCCATCCCGACCGTTGGCCGACTACACCGGCAGTTACGCCAGCGACTACTGGGGCCCGGCCACGGTGACCGAGACCGACGGTGCCCTGACGGTGGCCCTGGGCCCCCGCCCGGACGTCTATCCCCTGACCCATTGGGACGGCGACGTCTTCAGCTTTCCGATCAAGTCCGAGAACGCGGCGCCGGGCAGCGTTTCGCAGGCTCGTTTCGACGGCGACAGGCTCACACTGGAGTACTTCGATTCCGACAGGATGGGGACGTTCACCCGATGACGGTCAGCATCGCGACCGGCCTCACCGATGCCGAGGTCGCCACCAGGATCGCCCAGGGCAAGACCAACGATGTGCCCAGCCGTGCGTCACGCAGCGTGGCCGAGATCGTCCGGGCCAACGTGCTCACCCGGATCAACGCCATCCTGGGGGTGTTGTTCCTCATCGTGCTGGCCACCGGGTCGCTGATCAACGGGCTGTTCGGGCTGCTCATCATCGCCAACAGCGGTATCGGGATCATCCAGGAGTTGCGGGCCAAGAAGACACTGGACAACCTCGCGATCGTCGGCCAGGCCAAGCCCACCGTGCGTCGCCAGACCGGGACCGCGGAACGACCGCCCAGTGAGGTCGTGCTCGACGATGTCATCGAACTCGGGCCGGGCGACCAGATCGTCGTCGACGGCGAACTGCTGGAGGCCGCCGCCTGCGAGATCGACGAGTCGCTGCTGACCGGTGAGGCCGACCCGATCGCCAAGTCCGTGGGTGATCCGGTGATGTCGGGCAGTTTCGTGGTGGCCGGCACCGGGGCCTACCGTGCTACCAAGGTCGGCCGAGAGGCCTATGCCGCCCGACTGGCCGAGGAGGCCAGCAAGTTCACGTTGGTCAAGTCCGAACTGCGCAGCGGCATCAACAAGATCCTGCAGTTCATCACCTATCTCCTGGTCCCGGCCGGTCTGCTGACCATCTACACCCAGCTGTTCCTGACCGGGGTCGGCTGGAGGGAATCGGTGCTGCGGATGGTGGGCGCCCTGGTTCCGATGGTGCCCGAAGGCCTGGTTCTGATGACCTCGATCGCCTTCGCCGTAGGGGTGATCCGACTCGGCCGACGCCAGTGCCTGGTCCAGGAACTTCCCGCCATCGAAGGTCTGGCACGGGTCGACGTGGTGTGCGCCGACAAGACCGGCACCCTCACCGAGAACGGGATGCGGTTCGCCGAAGCCAAGGCGCTCGCCGGCCCATCTG
>SYAB01000187.1 GCA_005787665.1 Actinomycetota bacterium | reverse complement strand
GGTCGTCGGGGTCGTGGATGAGAAGCAGCGGCGGATAGTCGGCCAGCCGCCCGTTCCACGTCATGTTCGTCTCGTGCAGCCGCATGCCAATCCGGGTCTCCAGACGGCGCTGCAGACCCGCGCGAATACGGCGGCCGAAGTTATGTCGCGCGGCGAAGAGGTCGAGGTAAAGCGGAAACTCGCCCATGGGTGCGAGGAAGACCAATCGCCCGACCGGGGCGCCCTGGGCTGCCGCCAGTGCCGTCGCGTTCGCCCCCAGTGAGTGGGCAACCACCGCGTGGGCGGGCCCGTGGGTGTCGATCATGGCCGCGAGCGCGTCGGCACACTCGATGGCCGTGGTACGCCCGGGCGCGAGGGCGCCGGGATCCGATTCGTTGTGGCTGGGCAGGTCGAAGGCGATGACCCGATACCCCGCCTCCACGAGCGGTTTGACGAACACGGCCAAGTGCGCGCGCTGGCCGCCCCAACCGTGCACCAGATAGACCGGCGGCCCCTCGCCCCATTCCTGGCCGGCGACCCGGTGCCCGTCCCAGAAGGCTTCCACCGGTCTCCCCGGTGGCACCCCCGGCGGCATGCGCAGAGCCGACTCGAGAATCGGCGGGGTGCACCACAGCTCGACGGCCCATCGCGATCCCAGGGCGGGCGCCACCCGCTCAAGCACCCAGAAAGCCCGGCGCACCCGTGCGGAGACGGGCGGCAGGACGCCCGAGCCGGAAATATCGAGCGGTGCCATCTCGACGGTGGGGTCGTGCGACGCCCCCGGTTCGGTTGCCCCCTCGGTCATGTGTCGCGATGGTACTGGGCACGCGGTCGCCTACCGCCCTGCCTCACCAGTTCCTACAGCGCCTACACGGTAAGCAGGCGATAGGCGATCCCATCACCGTGGATTCGGCAGCCGCCGACGTCGATACACTCTGGCGTGATCTTTGACCGGCAGGCGGGGACTCCGGGCGGCATCGACCCCGAACGACTGCAGGTGACATTGGCCGTTCTGGCCGAGTTGCACCTCCTCGACGAGCGCCACCCCGATTTCATCGCAGTCCGGCATGCGACCGCGCGCATGTTCAAGTCGGTGAAGAAGTCGAGGCGACTGGAGCGACGGACGGCGATCGCCGACGCCGACCGCGCGGTGGTCGCCGCCACCGCGACCGGTGCCCCCGACCGCATCGACGACGAAACCCGCGGCATCCCGCTATCCACCTCGGCGACGTCGCCGAGTGCGGGCACCCTACTCCGATCGCGCGCCTGCTACATCTGCAAACGACACTACACGCGCGTCGACGCCTTCTATCACCAGCTGGGTCCGGAGTGCGCCCTCTTCAGTCACGCGAAGCGGGCGGCCCGGACCGATCTCACCGGAAAGCGTGCCCTGCTCACCGGCGGCCGGGCCAAGATCGGTATGTACATCGCGTTGCGCCTGCTTCGGGACGGCGCCCACACGACGATCACCACGAGGTTTCCCCGCGACGCCGTGCGCCGGTTCTCCACCTTGCCCGATTCCGGGGATTGGTTGCACCGGCTGCGGGTCGTCGGGATCGACCTGCGTGACCCTGCCCAGGTGGTCGGCCTGGCCGACGCCGTCGCCGACGCGGGCCCGCTGGACATCTTGATCAACAACGCCGCCCAGACGGTGCGCCGATCCCCGGGCGCCTACGCGCCGCTGGCCGAAGCCGAACTGGCGCCGCTGCCGGACGGGCCCGTTCCTGAGCTGTTGACCTTCGGACACACCAACGACCCGCATCCACAAGCCTTGGCCGCCTCGGTCGGCAGCCATCCGATTCTTGCGGCGCAGGCCCGTGGCCTGACGGAAGCGGCGCTGACGGCCGGATCGACCTCACTGCAGCGCCTGGCGGCGGGAACGGCCATCGACGCCGGCGGGCTGGTTCCCGACGAGCACCACGTGAACAGCTGGACCCAGCACGTGCATCAGGTCGAGCCGCTGGAGATGCTCGAGGTGCAACTGGCCAACACCACCGCACCGTTCCTGCTCATCAGCCGACTGCGGGCGTCGATGGCCGCATCGACGGCGCGGCGCAAGTACGTCGTCAATGTGTCGGCGATGGAGGGTGTGTTCTCCCGTCGTTACAAGGGGCCGGGACACCCGCACACCAATATGGCCAAGGCCGCCCTCAACATGCTCACCCGCACCAGCGCCGGTGAGATGTTCGAGACCGACGGCATCCTGATGACCAGCGTCGACACCGGGTGGATCACCGACGAGCGCCCGCACCCGACGAAGATCCGCCTGGCCGAGGAGGGCTTCCACGCTCCGCTCGATCTCGTCGACGGGGCCGCCCGCGTCTACGACCCCATCGTGCAGGGCGAAGCCGGCGTGGACCTCTACGGGGTTTTCCTCAAGGACTATCACCGCGCGGACTGGTGAGAGTGCGCCTTACGTCGGCAGCGGTGCCGGCGTCGGAATGAGCTTCTGGTTCGTCGAGGGAGGCTGGCCCCATGACGGGTCCACCGGACCGGGCCAGTAGACGCCCGCGTGGAACGGGATGATCCCGGAGTAGACGGTGGTCCACGGCCCGCCGCTCTTGACCTGGGGGGGATGGTCGTAGGACGACATCAGCGCGTAGGGCAACGCAGCCGAATAGAACGCCAGGGTGTCGGCGGTGACGGTGCCGGTCGAGCTCGCGTTGTACTGCTGGCCGATGAAACCGTCGATCAGATTGTTGGCATAGGCCAGCGACAGGAAGTTCCATTCGCCGTGGGATCCGGCGGCGGGGTTGGTCGCCGGTGGCGCCACCAGTCCCAGCGAGGCCAGGTAGGGCGTCGTACCGTCGCCGTGAATGATGTGCCCAGAATTGTACGGTCCATCGACCCCGGCCAGTGTTTTGAACAGGCTGCTCGACGGCACAGGAAGGATCTTCAGGGAGTCGCCGAGCACCTGACGGCCGGCCCACATGGTGGCCAGCACGCCCGCGTAGGCTCCGTCGGTCGACGCCACATTGGGATTGAACTCGTAATCCTGCGCCCAGAAGACATACCCACCCTCGCTGGTCGGCGTTCCCTCTGCGGGACTGGGGAATTCATCGGACGGGCCGAGTCCCGGATAGAGCAGGACACGGGACAGGATGGTCTGGGCCAACGCGAGTTTGTCGGCGTCGGGCACCGGAACCGCCGTGGTGAAGAGGTCCTTGATCAGCGGCCACAAGCTGTATCCGTCGGTGCCGTCGTTGTTTTGGAGAGCCACCGACTCCCCGACCACGCGGCCACCGTCGGTGAGCGTGGCGCGCTGGGCGGCGCTGAATTCCCCGATCACGCCGTAGCCGGCCGGGGTGTTCACCGTCTGCGAGGTGTCGTCGAGAAAGTAGACCAGCGCATTGTCCAGGCCCGCAGCACCGTTGCGGGGGACGATGAACAGCAGCCGCGCCGAGCCGGCCTGCCCCGGGGTGCCCCCAGCCCCGGCAGGACCGCCGTCGCCGCCGACACCGAAGACGTAGCTGCCGTCACCACCGTCACCGCCTGCCGCGCCCGGCCCGCCGCGCCCGCCGTCACCGCCGGCACCCCACACCGACAGCGAACCCACATCGCCCCCGGCGCCGCCGGTGCCGCCCGTCCCGCCGGGGTTGGCCGGTTCTCCGCCGGCACCCCCGACGCCGCCGTCGCCGAGGAACCGCCCACCGGCACCCCCGGATCCGCCACTTTCGCCGGGGCGGCCAGGTCCGCCGGCGCCCCCGGATCCGAACCAGCCTGCCGACCCGCCGCTGCCGCCGTTCCAGCCGCCTCCGCCGTTGCCCGCCAGCAGTCCGCCGTTGCCACCGTGACAGGCGTTCACCCCCGGGCAGCTCTGTGCGTCATAGCTGAAGCCGTTGCCGGCGAGGATCCCGGCATGGGGGTGGGAGGCGGTGCCGTCACCGAAGAACAGTGAGACGACCGAGCCCGCCGTGGACGCGATCGCCGTGGCGCGCGGGGCGCCGGGACCACCCTTGGCACCCCGTGCCCCGTGCTCGGGGTGTGGCGAACGGGGCGCCCCGGCGGAGGCGGCCGGCATGGGGCTGCGCGCGGGGGAAACCCGTCGGGCGGCGACCCTGTCCGCGGTCACCGGAGAACGGGGGCCCGCTGCGGGCGAGACGGTGCGGGCCGGCCCGTAGCGCGGGGAGGACACCCCGGTGGATCCGCGTTCCGACGGCCCCGTGGGCTCGGCGGATGCCACAGCGGGCAGGACGACGATCGCTGCCCCAGCCGCCAGCGTCCCGACCAGGAGTCCGAGGCGGACCATGCCCATCCGGTGCCCACTTCCCGACGCGGCGGTTGAGCCGACTCCGGGAAACTACCACCGCTCAGTCTGGTCATTTCCCTGAATTTCTCATCCCGGACGCGGCTAGCGTCCGGAGCATCACTGCACCAGACGTCGCGTCGCAGTGACCGAGCAACTCACGGAGGTGGCGTGCGTTACGTAGCAATCACGGCGTGCCCGACGGGTATCGCCCACACCTCTATGGCGGCCGAGAAACTGCAGACGGCCGCCGCCGAGGCCGGCCACGAGATCAAAGTCGAGACCCAGGGC
>SYAB01000186.1 GCA_005787665.1 Actinomycetota bacterium | reverse complement strand
GTGTAGAGGCCCCACCAACGCAACCGGCCGCGCAGGTCGGTCTTGTCGATGCTGTCGAAGCCCTCTTTGGCATATACGGTCTCGATGCGCGTCCGCACGTCGAGGGAGTCCTCGAGCTTCTTGAACTCCTCGTTGGCGTTGAGAGGCTCGCGGTCGCCGAGGGCCCACTGGCCTTCTGAGCGGGGTTTGGCCTGGGTCATGGGTTGAAGCTCCTCGTCTCGGGGGAGCCGGTAGGACGTCACCGGGTCAGCCATCCAGCGACGCAATCCGGCTGTCGGCTGGTGAGCAGATGGGCGGACTACGGCGTCAAGCCGGACAACAACAGCTGCAGACGCGCTGGAAATCGACGTGCCGCCGAGCCACCAGCGCGACCTTGCGCTGCGGGCACACTCCGGCTGACATGCTGCCGATTCTGCCACGTCACCCCGCCGGCGCCCTAACCGGCGGACATGGCGGTTGCCGTGCTCTGGGACAATCGCGACATGCTCCCAGCCCTCTCCGTGACCCCGGGGAAGGCGTTCGGCATCTATGTCCATGTGCCGTTCTGTGCCAGCAGGTGCGGATATTGCGATTTCAACACCTATACCTCCGCCGAGCTCGGCGGAGCGACACCGGACGGCTGGCTGGCCGCGCTGCGCACCGAGCTGGGCGGTGCGGCCGCCACCCTGGGTCCCCTCCCGGTCGACACGGTCTTCGTCGGCGGCGGAACCCCGTCGTTACTGGGGGCCGACCGGCTGGGCGGGGTGCTGGCGGCGGTCGGCGATCACTTTCCGTTGTCTGCTGATGCCGAGGTCACCACCGAGGCCAATCCGGAGTCGACGGACCCGGAGTTCTTCGCGGCCATCCGGGCCGCGGGTTACACCCGGGTCTCGCTGGGGATGCAGTCCGTCTCGCCACGGGTGCTGGCGGTCCTGGACCGAAGCCACTCGCCGGAACGGGCGCTCGCCGCGGCCCGGGAGGCCCGCGCGGCCGGCTTCGTCCATGTGAACCTCGACCTGATCTACGGCACACCGGGGGAGACCGATGGCGATCTGCTGGCCTCGGTGCAGGCCGCCCTGGATGCCGGGGTCGACCACGTGTCGGCCTACGCCCTGGTGGTCGAGGACGGCACCGCACTGTCGCGACGAGTGCGCCGCGGCGAGATCGACCCGCCGGACGACGATGTGATGGCCGACCGGTACCGGCTGATCGACGCGACGTTGTCGGCGGCCGGACTGGAGTGGTACGAGGTGTCCAATTGGAGCCGCCCCGGCGGGCAGTGCCGCCACAACGAGGGCTACTGGGACGGCGGCCAGTGGTGGGGGGCCGGACCCGGGGCCCACAGCTTCGTCGGTGATCTGCGCTGGTGGAACGTCAAACATCCGCGGGCCTACGCCGAGGCGCTGGAACGGTCCGGATCGGCGGTCGCCGGATCCGAGCGCCTCGACTCCCGAGACCGGCACGTCGAAGAGGTGCTGCTGGGCATCCGGCTGCGGCGCGGCCTGTCCGTGGAAATGCTGACCGCCGCAGAACACCGCCGCGCTGAACAGGCGGCCGCCGATGGACTGGTCCGGGTCGGTCAGGGCCGGCTGGCCCTGACCGACCGCGGCCGGTTGCTGGCCGACGCGGTGGTCAGGGACCTGCTGGACGGCTGAGCCGGCGCGTGTCAGCCCAGGGCGAGCAGTGGCGGCACCGCGGCGGTGCCGAACGGGTTACCCGGGATGATCGCCACCTGTTGGCTCCGCTGGGACGGAGTCGCGACGATCGCCGCGTGGCCGGGCCGGCTGCAGACCGCGGTGGATCCGGCGTTCTCGCAGTCCGCCGTCGATCCGGCGCTCGCCGTGGGGGCGAACACGATGGCGGCGGCGGCCGCACCCGTCAGGAGAAGCGGGGGGAGAATCTTGGTGAGCATGGCAGGCCTTTCGGTTCGGGAAGTGGCGGAGTAGTAGAGCCGAAATATCAACTGGCAGTGAGTATTTCGACTTTCTATTCCTTACGCTTTCAGCCTATGCGTGGGACTGGGCGCGGTCATGCACTTCATGGAGAAGTCAAATAATTCGTGATCTTCGTTTCGTGTGAAGCTCTCCTCGGCGCACGACGCACAGGGCGTGGGCTCGGCCCGCTCGGACACCCGCCCGCCGGAGGCTTCATGCCGGCGCCGCCACGCGTCGAAGTACTCGCGCGCGGCATGGTCGACCACGCCGGACCGCCACCGAATCCGAACCCGGGTTCCGCCGGGGACGGACGCGAGCGCCTCGTGCAGCCTGGGCAGCGCCAGGAACGTGCAGGGTCCCTCGACGGTCACCTGCCACCGGCCGTCGCCGTCCGGTTCGGCGGTCACCGAGGCCCGCGCCACCCGCCACACCGTCAGCAGAATCGACAGCGCGAGGCCCAGGAGAACCCCGTGGAGCAGGTTGAGGAACACCACCGCCGCGGCGGTGGTGAGGTACACCGCGAGGTCGCCGGTGCGCTGGGCAGTTCGGAGATGGGTCAGCTTCACCAGTTGCACGCCGATGACGACGAGCAACCCAGCCAGCGCCGCGGTCGGGATCTGCTCGGCGAGCCCTGCGAAGGGCACCGCGAACAGCAGCACCCACACCCCATGCAGTATCGCTGATGCCCGGGTCCGGGCGCCGGCTGCGACGTTCGCCGAACTGCGCACGATCACCCCGGTGATGGGCAGGCCGCCGATGGCTCCGGAGACGATGTTGCCGGCGCCCTGCCCCACCAGTTCGCGATCCAGGTTGCTGCGTACACCGGTGTGCATCCGGTCGACGGCGACCGCGGTCAGCAGGCTCTCCACGCTGGCGATCAGGGCGACGGTGAGGACACCGGCTGCGAAACCGGACCAGTTGCCGTCGGGAAGGACGGGCAGCTGCAGCGCATCGACCAGTGATCCGTCCAGCCGGATGCGCGGGACATCCGGGGCCAGCGCGGCGGCGAGCACGCCCGCGGTGACGATCGCGACCAGCGGTCCGGGGATCCTGCGCAACGCCGGCGGCACCCGGCGCCAACCGACCAGGATCGCGATGACCACCAACCCGATCATCAGACCCGCGATATCGGCCTCGGCGAGGTGGACCGGCAGGGCCGAGATGTTGTGCCACGCCGAACTGTGGCTCTCCCCGCCGAGCAGGACGTGAACCTGCTGCAGCGCAATGGTGATCCCGATGCCGGCCAGCATCGCGTGCACCACCATGGGCGAGATCGCCAACGCGGCCCGGCCCACCCTGCTCATGCCGAAGGCGATCTGCAGGACGCCGGCCCCGACCGTGATCGCGCAGGTGACCGCCCAGCCGAACTCGGCGATCAGACCTGCGACCACCACCGTCAGGCCGGCAGCAGGTCCACTGACCTGCAGCGGCGAGCCGCCCAGGGCGCCGGCGACGATCCCGCCGACGATCGCGGCGATCAGCCCGGCCAGGGCCGGTGCACCGGAGGCGACAGCGATGCCCAGCGACAGCGGTAGCGCGACCAGGAACACCACCAGCGAGGCAGGAAGATCGTGCCGGAGAATCTCGCGTCCCCGCCCCGGGCCGGAAAAGGTGTTGTCGCACAAATGATTCTCGGTCCGATTCATGTGGCCGAGGTTAGGGAGCGGCGACCGGCCCGCCAAGCGCCGCCGTCGGACACATAGCGAATCCATATCCGGCTGCGAGGGATCCATGACAATTCGATGACACGATCTCTGATGTCCTCCGGGGCAAGGCATTTGCGAACATATGAAACTCCTATGGCCTCGGTGACATCCGGCACCCCACGCGGCCACACTTAAACTATGACCGTGACTCTCACCCCCCGCCCCCCGCGTCAGCGCCAGGCCATTCTCGGCCAGCTGCCGCGCATCACCCGGGCCGACGGGTCGCCGATCCGGGTGTTGCTCGTCGACGACGAGCCCGCGCTCACCAACCTGCTCAAGATGGCCCTGCACTACGAGGGTTGGCAGATCGAGACCGCTCGCGACGGCCGGGAGGCGATGGAGAAGTTCGCCGAGTTCAGCCCCGATCTGCTCGTGCTCGACATCATGCTGCCCGATACCGACGGACTGCAGATCCTCAAGACGATCCGGGCGGCCGAGGGCTACACCCCGACGTTGCTGCTCACGGCGCGGGACTCGGTGCTCGACCGGGTCACCGGGCTGACCGCGGGTGCCGACGACTACCTGACCAAACCGTTCAGTCTCGAGGAACTCGTCGCCCGGCTGCGGGGTCTGTTGCGACGGTCCAAGGCCATGGCGAATCCCGAGGACGAAGTGCTCACCGTCGGCGATCTGGTACTCGACGGCGCCAGCCGGGAGGTGACCCGCGGCGGCGAGGCGATTGCGCTCACCGTCACCGAGTTCGAACTGCTCCGCTATCTGATGCGTAACCCCCGCCGCGCCATCAACCGCGACGAGATCCTCGATCGGGTCTGGAACTACCGCTTCGGTGGGCGATCCAGCGTCGTCGACCTCTACATCTCCTACCTGCGCCGCAAAATCGATTCCGGAAGGGAGCCGATGATCCACACCGTGCGCGGGGTCGGGTACATGCTGCGTCCTGGTCGATGATCGGGCGGCGGCGCTCCCTGCGCCGGCAGCTCGTCTTCGGTGTCTCGGCGATCGTCAGCGCCGGACTCATCGCGATCGGCGCGGTCGCCATCCTGAGCTTGCGCGACGAGGTCGTCAGCCTGTCCAACAGCCAGGTGTCCAACTCGCTCTCGGCGTTCGCCTACTCCTATCGAAAGGCCAAGGAGGGTGAGCTGACCGGCTTCCCGGGGCAAGCGCCGGGCACCGCGATCGCCTTGTTCAGCGACGGACAGCCGGTCTTCAGCGCAGTGTTCGGTGACGGAGAGCCGGTGCCGGCCCCGGCTGACGTCATCGCTGCGCTCAGCGGAATCGACTGGGGCAACGGTGATCCCGTCACGGTCACACTCGGCAGCCTAGGTCCGCACCAGGTCGGCAGTCGGGTCGTCGGTGGCGATCGGCTGGTGTCGGCGGTGTCGATGGAGGCCGCGAACCGCACCCTGGCCCACAACACGGTGATCGTCGCCGGGATCGTGGTGCTGGCGCTGATCGCGACCGCGGCGGCCACGGTGGCGATGGTGCGCCACGCGTTCCGGCCGCTGCGCCGGGTCGCGGCGATCGCCCGTCAGGTCGCCGCCCTCCCGTTGGACGCCGCCGAATACCGGATCACCGCGCGGGTCGACGAGGACGACATCGACGCGGAGACCGAGGCCGGCGTGCTGGGTCACACCCTCAACCAGATGCTGGACAACGTGGACTCGGCGCTGACGAGGATGGCGGATTCGGATCGGCACATGCGGCAGTTCCTCTCCGACGCCAGCCACGAGCTGCGGACCCCGCTGGCGGCCATCCTGGGTTACGCCGAACTCACCCGCCAGGAGAGCGATCAGCTGCCGCCGATGACCGAGTACGCGCTCACCAGGATCGAGGCCGAGTCGCGGCGGATGTCCACGCTGGTCGCCGACCTGCTGCTGCTGTCGCGCCTCGACGAGGGGCATGACCTGCAGGTCGAGGACATCGATATCTGCGACCTGGTGGCCGATGCCGTCAACGACGCCGCCGTCACCGCGCCGGATCACCGCTTCGTGTCCGACCTGCCCGAGCACCCGGTCTGGATCCGGGGCGACCGGGTGCGTCTGCAGCAACTCATCGCCAATCTGCTGGCCAATGCCCGGATTCACACGCCCGCCGGAGTCACCGTCACCGCTTCGGTCTCGACGGTGCCGGGACCGGGTGCGGGGACGGTCGAGGTGGCGGTCATCGATAACGGGCCCGGCATTCCCGAGGCGATCATGCCGAGTCTGTTCGGCCGCTTCGTCCGGGCGGACAAGGCCAGGTCGCGGGAAATGGGTTCCAGTGGTTTGGGTCTGGCGATCGTGGCCTCCATCGTCGAGGCGCACGGGGGAACGGTCACGGTCGAATCCCGTCCGGGCCGAACGGTGTTCACGGTGCGACTGCCGGCGGTCCCACATGTGTGAACCATATGAAGTTCGTGATTTGCAGTTCGCATTTTTCTACCGTTGAGGCATAGCGATCCGCGGACGAAACCTCCACTCCCGGTGGGCATTCGACGCGGATCACGACGGAAGGAAAGCCTGCAATGTCGGCCACCAGAATGCCTGTCACGATCCGCTTCGCCGTCTCCCTGGCGGCCGCCGCCGCGGTCGCCGTCGCGGTCGCCCCGGCGGCGGCGGCGGTCTCCAACCCGGTGGGCTGCCGGGAGAGCGGTGGAGCGAAGGTGTGCCAGAAGCAGGGGCACTCGGCGCTGCACGCCAAGCCGGTGCCGCGCAGCCCCAACGGCGGGCTGTTCAGCTCGCCGTGGCTGCCCGGGTACGGCAAGGGCCACCTCCCGCCGATGATCGCCCTGGACTGATCCCGGCCCGGCCGGTGGCACTCGATCGGCTCGTCTGCCAATCCCGCTGCGCATGACCCGTAAAATGGCGTCGACGCCGTGAGGAGGTGCGCCGGATGGGCAATGCGGACGACCGCCGTTTCGAGGTGCTCCGCGCCATCGTCGCGGACTTCGTGGCCACCAAGGAGCCG
>SYAB01000185.1 GCA_005787665.1 Actinomycetota bacterium | reverse complement strand
GGGCGGGCCGGGTGGGGTGGGTCCGGGCCGAGGCGGGGGGCTTGGCGGCGGCGGGGCAGGCGGCGGCGGGCCCCCACGCCCAGGCGGAGGCGGGGTGGGGGCCGCTGTGGGTGGCGCCGTCGTGGGTGGCGGCGGTGATGTGGGTGGGGGTGTTGTGTTGGTCTGCGGCGGCGGCGTTTTCGACGATGCGCCACGCGACGGTGCGATGAGGACTGATGCCTTGGCGAAGTTTTTGACGGCTTTCGCCGCGGCGGTGGCATGCGGTGCGACCGCGGTGCCGGCGGCGGTAGCGGCCCGCCCGGCGACCCGTTTGCTGAACTGGCCGGCCTTGCCGGCCGCGGTGGGCATGGCGGTCAGCGGGTCGAGGCGGTCGAGGGCGCCCGCCGATCCGGCCGGGCGCGGCTGTGACTCCTGCTGCCCCGGTGAGGACGAGGTCGCCGGTCCCGCCCCTGCGGCGATTCGGGCGGCTTTGGTGGCGGACCGGTCGCGCACCGACACCAGGCCGGCACGTACTCGCCGCAACGCTAAGAACACGGCGACGAGCAGCATGGTGACCAAGGGCATGGCCATCATGTCGCTGCCGACGGCGGTGAACATCGCGGTCGCGAGCGCCCCGACCACGCCGGCGATGCCGACGTAGGCGGCCATCCCCAACCAGGAGAAGATCGCATCCATGGCCGCTTTGACCGCGAGGGTTTGTGCGGGGCCGGGGATCAATCCGGCGATGGCGGCGACCACGGCGACCATCGCCCAAAACAGGGCCGAGAGCGCCAACACCACGATGTAGAAGCACAAGTAGCCGAACACGACGAGGACCGCCAGGGCGAACACCACGGCCAAGAACCCGAAGGTGAGCTGGTTACTGGCGGAGTTCATCGCATAGTCGTGGAGTTGGTCCCCGCCTGGGCAGCCCTGTTGCACACGGTCTTTGACGGCGTCGATGTCCCCGGCGCGAATCGCCGCCGACCACACTTGGCCGCAGTTGTATTGCGCGGAGTCCAAATTGGCGCCGAAGTTCCACACCATGGTCGGGACGCGGGCGAAATTGTCGGCCAGCGAGGAGGTGATGGTCTGCACCGCCTGCGGCCCGGACTGTTGAGCGCCCGGAGCCAACGCGGTGGACAGTTCGATGCCGATGTCGCGGCCTTGGGCGAGCAGCCCGGTGGGGCCCACCAATTCGGCGATAGGCTTGTTGGCCAGGGACACCGCAAGGAAGGCCAGAATCACCGCGGTGCCGATCTGGGCGCCCGCTTTGGAGATGTTGCCGCGGGCCATGGTGATCGCGATGAACGCCGCAGCGATGGTGCCGACGGCGACGATCACCCCGGGGCTCAACGCCAGCCGGGACAACTGCGCGCCGACGATCTCCAGTGGCCGGGAGATCACGGCCAGCCATTCGAAGGTCAAAACGTTTTGCAGCAGCCACAACGCCAATCCGATGACGGTTTGGAACGCGCCGTAGAGCCAGTGGGTGATCAGCGCGGCGGCGCCGGCGGTGGGTTCGGTGATGCCGCCGTTGTTGATGGACAGCCCGTAGGCGCCGACTGCCACGCTCTGGCTGTCGGCGACCTGCAGCCAGGACACGGCGGCGATCGCCCCGGAACCGGTGTCGGCGGCCGCCGGGCTGGCCGACCACACACTGAACATCGGGGAGGTGGCCAGTGTCAGGGACAGGCGGCGACGCAGCCGGGCCATGCGGGCGGCGGCGGTCATGGCGTGCCCGCCCGGGTGGGGGTGGTCAGCACCGCCGCCGCCCGTTCGGTGCGCGCCGGCAACAGGATTTTGATCGGGGCGAGGCGTCCTTTGAGGTCGCGCATGAAGCATTCGCCGCGGCGATGCGGGGCGGCTTTGCCGTTGTCCTCGGTGGCCGGGCTGGTGGCGGTCATGAGTTGTTTGACTAGATGCTCATCGTCGTCGGGGTCCACCCCGAGGAACCGCAGGCTGTCGACGGCGAGGTTCCGGTCGGTTTGACGGAACACGAACCGGGTGGGGATGAGGCGGGTGGAGTCTCCGAAGTGCGCCGGGGACTGCGAGGCCGCCGCGACCGCGGCGTGGTGCTTGCGGCCGTCCAGGATGAATGAGTCGAACACGGTTTTGCCGATGGTGGACTTCAACAGAAACGACGCCTCGTCGAGCATTAGTAGCCCGAATCGGCTGGGCCGGCCGGGGACGTCGAAGAGGGCCTGTTGGGCGATCGCCGCGAACAGCCCGTACATGGTTTGTCCGAACAGTTTCACGGGTTGGTCGCGCGGATCCTCATCTTCGGCGGGCAGTTGCAGTCGGTGGGTGCGCAGCACCACCATTGAGGTGTCCAGTGGTAGCGCTGGCAGTTCGGGGGCGAACAGGCAGCGGGCGTAGGTGCGTTGCGCCCAGAACCGCAGTTGCCCGGCGAGGGCGGCGAGGGCCTCGGGGTCGGCGCCGGCGGGGATCGCGGCGGCGCGGCTGGGGTCGGTGTGCAGGGCGGCGAGGTGCTGGGCGAGGTCGGGCAGGCTCGAGATGCGGTGGCGGGCCCGATAGTTGGGGTTGAGCAGATCGGAGAGCAGCACCGACTGCGGGCTGCCGGCGTGAATGTCGAACAGCGGCATCAGCACCGTTAACGCCCGTTCGGCGGCATCCGGTCCGGTGAACACCCGCAGCGGATCCATGGTGTGGCCGGGGTGGGTGACGTCGAGGACCACTGCGTCGGTGATGGCGTTGGCGAACACCTCGTACTCGCCGAGATCGGTGCGGTCCACGCAGAAAACTTGGGCGCCGAGGTCGACGGCCTGCCCGAGGACCACCTTCAAAAACACCGACTTGCCGGAGCCGAGTTCACCGACGGCCATGAACGACGCCGACTTGTCTTTCTCGGTGATGCCCAGCAGGTCGAAGTGGACCGGGTCGTCGAAGCCGGAGAGTCGGTTGCGTCCGATGATGGGCCCGGAGTCGTCCCCGATCCGGGCGGAGGTGATGGGCATGAACGTGCCGAAGGAATCGGTGGGCATGAAGTGGGCGTAGTCCAGGCTCGCGCGGGTGTCGGGGTAGCCGGGTTGGCTGGCGGCCCACAGTTCGGCTTGGGCGCCGTAGCGGGCCAACAGATTCACCCCGGCGTCATGGAAGGTGCGTGTGACATCCCGGACAAGGTCGTCGAGTTCGTCGGGGGTGGCCGCGGCAACAGAAATGATCGGGCAGAAGTGGATTTCGGTTTCGGCCGGGTTGGCCTCGAGGTGGGTGTTGTAGGCGGCGAGGTGCTGGCCGCGGGACATCAGAAAGTTTTGAGCGAAGGACACCTCGTCTTGGCGTTCATCCATCTGCTCGGAGAGTTGGCGCAAAGAGCGGGCATTGGCGGCGATCGCGTCGGTGCGCGGTCGGGTTCGGGTGCGCAGCGTGTAGTCGATACCCCACCCGTCGAAATGGTTGAGGACCGCCAGCAGTTGATCGGCCACCCCGGGGAAGGCCAGTCGGGCCGGGAAGCTGTCGACGACCAGGAAACTTTGATAACTCGGTGTATCGGCGTCGGCGAGGGACACCTTGACCGCTTTAGTCATCGACCGTCGCGGCCGGCCGTCGGTGGCCAGGGCCTCGTCGAGGTGACCGTCGGTGCGGAACCCGCGGGCGCGGCGGATCGTCGCCGAGGCGGTCGCGTGCGGGAACGGTTGGGGGGCGACACCCCGAACATGGGCGTGCATCCACAGCCACTGCATCTGGGTCGGAGTGACCGGTTGCGGGTTGAACACCCCAGGGATTTTGCGGAACGCCGCAGCGGCGAGCGCTTCGAAATGGGCGCGGTCCTCGGCGCTGGGTTGGAAATCGTCGTCGAGGGGCCCGGTGCGGGCCGGCGCGCACAGCGGCACCGACAGCCATTTGATGCGTTCCCGCGGTGGCGGGTCTTGCAGTTCGATGTCGTTGAGTTGCGCGGAGGCTTCGACGACGTAGTCGGGGTATCGCTCCAAAATGTCGGGTTGAATGATTTTCGCGGCAATCACCGCAATGTCGATGGGGGCGACCACGCTGGTGAGCACTGCCTGCCCGAGGTCGGCGAACAGGTGGCGGTGTTCATAGACGACGCGTTGCTTGTCGGAGGCAGACTCATAGCCGCCCGGGCGTGGGCACAGCAGCCACTCGGCGTAGACCACACCGGTGTGGGTCCAGCGCAGATTGCCGGTCACGGCAACGGTGGGATTAGTTAACGACAGCATCGCTAGGTGGCCTCGAAAATCTTTCGGGTGCGCCCGGTGGCGGCGGCGGTGGGGGAGGTCGGCGGGGGTGGGGTTCGCGGGCCGGTGGGGATCGGGGTGCGGTGAATCCACGGCCGGCTGACCCACAGCAGCCGGGAGCTGGTGCGGGCCATGGAAAATCCGATCCGGCGGGTGGCGGCCATCGCGGGCACGATCAGGAACGCGGCGATCACCGCGGTCGGCAGCTTCGGGGTGTCGAAAATCTGCAACACGGCGAACGTGGTGAGCAGCCCGCCGATGAGGACACCGATCTGGACGAACGTGTACGGCCCGAACGGGATGGGTTGTCCGTTGGGGAACTTGCCGATCAGCCGCGGGAACTTGCGGGCCATCGTGTACACGACAACGTCCATCACCAACTCCGGTTCGCTAGATCCGGCTAGTAGCGGGAGCCGACGCCGGTGATGTTGGGGGCGTCGCTGGTGGCCAGTTTCAACAGATCGGGCAGCTGCCACACCAGGGCGGCGGCGACCAGTGAACAGCCGGCGATCACCATCACCCGGGTCAGGGATCCCTGGCCGCGGCCGAAGGCCGCCACCGTCAGACCCAAGGCGATCAGCCCCACCATGGCGACGCCGATGTAACGCCCCCAGATGGTGATGTTTTCCAATACCTGCGCGAGTTGCGATCCCATGCTGCTGTGTCCTTTCGAGGGTTTACCGCGGTGATGTGAACGCCGCCGGCGGCGACGTCGTCTCAGGGGCGCCCACCGGGGTGAAGCGGGCACCGATTTTCGGGGCGAGGTCGATGCCGGTGATGAACCATGTCCCGCCCTGGAAGCGCACCGTCAACGGATAGGTCAGCGAGGACGCCGCCATGTCGGAGTCCTGGGCGGCGGCACCGACCAGAATGCGGGCGGTGAAACCGTCGGCGGGAACGGCGGGGATCGCCGCGTCGGCGCCCACCGATCCCAGCTCCACCCGGCTGAACGGAGCCGACGGGAACGGGCGGATGTCCGCGGCGGCGCTGTAGCGCTGCAGATCTCCGCCGCCGGCCAGCCACGCCGACAAGAAACCGTCCACCGTCGCATACAGGTCATTGCCGGCGCCGAGCTGGTGCGGGTAAGCCAGTTCCGGATCGAAACCAGGGCCGGGGCCGTTGATCAACGCCGGCGCGGTCACCGCCCGCAACGCACCGTTGATCACCACGACCGGGACCTGATAGTGGCGGATCTGCGGGACTCGACCCACCGGTTTGACGAACACCCCGACCACCACACTCCAGGAGTCGATGTTGGCGAACCCGGAGTCGGTCCGCACCACCGACCACGGCGCGGACCTGATGACGGTGACCGGAACCGGAGACGCGTCGATAGGCACGCTGGTGTACGCCGCCAACGCCTGGGCACCCGCACCGGACAGATACACATTGAGGAACGCATCAGCGAACCCGTCAACGGCGGCGGCGCGGTTGACCGTCGCCGACACCTGCTCGGCGCTGACCGCCGAATCGGCGCCGCACCCCGACAGCACAGTGTTGATACCGGCGAACGCACCCAACGCTAAACACACCACCGTGGCGGCGCGCTGCACGGTCCGCAGGTGGGGTTGGCGGCGCGCCCACTGATGGCGCACCCGCGATACCGGAGTCGGTCGAAAGCTCACAGCAAAAGTAGAAGCGCTATTAGCGACGTTTTCCAGAGGACTTGGGTTGGCCTGCACCGATAACAGTTACCGGGCGGTGCGGCGGCGACGGCCGCGGACATGGCCTTAGCCAAGGCGTCGCCGACGTCGGCAAGGCTTAGCGCGGCGGGTCGAATGAGAAGGCGACCGCGGCGGGCCCGGTGAGGAACTCGGCGACGCCGGTGCCTATCGTCCCGACGCCGACACCACCGGCCAGGGTCAGCACCGTCGACGAGTTCGCCCTGATGCTTTCCGTGACGGGGTTAGGGACTGGGCTTTTGAGCAGCGTGATCACATGGATGCCCAACGACCGGCCGAGCCGGACCAGCCGCTGGACCGCAAGGTCGCTTTCGGGGACGTTCCACAGCTGTTCGTCGTCGAGGATCACCACGGCATCCCGGATTCGA
Organism: Actinomycetota bacterium; assembly: GCA_005787665.1. The sequence continues at coordinate 34,378 of SYAB01000185.1, read as the reverse complement.
TGGCCCTGTGCGCGGGCGGCCTCGATATCTGGGACTTGGGCCTGTTTAAGCCAGCCCTCCCGCGAGGTGAGCAGATCGTTGAGGGCCGTCGTCAGGGCGGCGCGGTCGCGGTCACCGGAAGAGTGGGCCAGGAATGTAATCCCCTCGCCGTAGGACTCGCGCAGCTCCTCGCTGGCGTAGACGATGACCTCGACGTCCTGCTGGGCGGCGAACTGGCGGCCAATTTTTTGGGCCAGAGTGGTTTTGCCGCAACTACCATTCCCGGCGATGATGCAGTGCGGCCCGCTACCACCTGCGGAAGGCTGCTCGAGGTTGACCCGCAGGGGCCTGCCAGCGTTATCGACTCCCACGGTGAAGGAGAGCGGCCGGCGCCGCATCACCTCGCGGCGGGCCCGCATGTAGGACTCGCCGGTAACTTTCTGCCGCTTCCTGGCGGCATCTTTGCGTGCGTGGTCCTGGCCGTCAGTGCTCATAGGAGAATTCCCTTTCAAAAGCGGCCCTGCGCATCCCACACCTGCGTCTGGCCGGCATTTGAACCGGGGCACTCGCCGCGGAAACCCGATGGGTCTTGTCTCGATTAGACGGTGGCGATGTGGGCGCCGACCTGATGCCGAGAGCCGCGCCGCCGCGACGACGCACCACTGACTCTACCGGGCCCGGACGACTCATCTGGACTGCTGCACCCCAATAGGCGGTGAGGTCAGCGGCACCGTAGTGATCGAGACCAGCTTCTACATAGGCGCGCGCGGCGGTGAGCCAAGCCCTGCCGCCGACGTCACACAAGCCGAAGCCCTCTGTGGAGGTGGCGGCGACTAGAAGCGATGGGTCTTGGATCCCGCCCTCGCGATCAAGGCGTCCTCACGTAGAGCAAGGCTGAGGGCAGCATCGGCGGTGAGGTCAGCGACACCGTCAAGGATGCGAGAAATTCTGATGAAGAGGGCCCGCGGCGCAAAGACGACGTCTCCGGCCTGATGGCTGGCCTGTATCAGACCGAGTGTTGAGATCAGTTCCACTGTCTCCGTCGCGCGACTGCGGCCCAGATCCTCGTCATCGACATAACTTGCGAAGAAGTGGGCGCACTGGGCCAGGGCGGCGACGAGCCGGCCGATGCCAGACAACCGCAGCCCGGCGTCACGAGGCAGCTTGAGGAGATCCGCGCCGGGCTCCTCGGCGGTGAAAGATTCCACCAGAGTGTCGGCCAACCCCTCGAGCGCATCCTCATCGACATAAGTACGAGCGGTGCGCTCAGTGATTTGAAGAGTTGCAGCGACGGCCCTCACACGGTCGGCCAGGACGTCTTCGGCGGCCGCGAGGGTCAGTGTCATGCCGCGAGTCTCGAGTTTGGCGACCAGCCCGGCGGCTAGCGTCCGCAGCCACTGCGGTGATCGCCCCCGACCGGGCGCCTTTTGGATATCAGGCATAACTCGGATCATTCTCGGTCGTGTTCATGTCGGGCTCCTCGCTGCCGCTTCGTCGGAGTTGATTCTGCTCCGTCGGACTTGGTGGTGCACCCGCCGCGCCGCCGGCGTCCGGACTTGGTGGCGATTTTGATTTTCCGACACGCCTGGTGGGCTAGGCCGGATTTACCCTTCCCCGCTGTTAGTGTCGAGCCGCGCCCCAGAGGGCGCGGCTCGTCGTCACCGGCTTGGCTATAAGTGCTAGCAGGGCTAGGTGTGAAAGCCATGCAAGCACGGCAAGAACAGCTAGCTCAGCAAGCCCTGCTAGCCACCAGCAGCCAATACGACTACTGCGCAACCGTTTCCATCACGTGGTGAACACGGCGGTCATAGGCGTTAAGCAGCGACGCTAACCGCGAATAACAGCTGTCCACACCCCGCACGGAGTGCGGGGGCGGTGACGGGAAAGTGATTTTCAGCCGGCGCGGTGGCCGATGATCTCGATGCGCGACACCCCGAACGCGGTGGCGCCATCCGTGCCGATTCCACCGCCGGCCGGGCTGATGCCCAACCCGGTGGCGGTGGGGGCCGCGGCGGGGGCGGTGGTCTTCTCCACCGTTAACGCCACCTGTGAGGCCACCACCGAGCAGCCGGCCGACGCGCAGTCCGCCGGCGCCACCGTTTCGGTGAGCAGCTCGCGCCGGTTATCGGTGGACTGCACAATCTTGGTGCGCCCGGCGTCGTTGAAACTCCACGCGACCCGCGTCAAGGTGCGATACCGCAACCACTGATCCTGACCATCTAACTCGGCATTGACTCCCGGCATGATCCGCACCGCGGTGATCACATACGGCCCATCGAGGGTCAAGGTGAGGACCTGCCCGTCGATGCCCCAGGCGCGCACACAGATCCACGGCTGGGTCGAGTCCGGGCGCACCGCCCCCATCGGATCCGAGCTTGGGGCCGGGCAGCGCGCCGAGGCGGACTTGACCGGGATCGGCCCGTCGGTGATCGGGGTGCTGGCCGGGGGAGCGGCGGCCGCGGCGGAGGGCGCGGTCAGGGTGGCGGTGGGCTGCGGGGCGGGCTCCGATGAGGCGGCGGCCCACACGGTAATGGTCACCGCGGCGACCACCGCGGCCGCGGCCGACCCGATCACCTGGGGCCGGCGCCAATTCTCTTTCACCCATTCGGTGGGCCGGGTGAATGCGTCTCGTAAATGCCGGCGCGGACGGGTTATTTCATCAAATGCCAGCGGGGCGGAACCTGAATTCGGTGCGGCCCCATCGTCGACGTTGTCGGTGTTTTCCTCCGCGTCCGCGGCACTGTTATCGCGCGGCGGGTCATAGATGTCATCGCGGTCCTGCGCGGTCGGCGCGCCGCGGGGCGGCGCGGCCACCGCCGCGGCGGCGGTGAGCAGGGGCTTGTCGGGTGCGGCCGCGGTGGGGTTGGGGTGCGCGGGTGGAGCGATAACAGCCGCGGGTGGTGTTTCCGGAGGCGGTGCGGGCGGAGGTGCGGCCGGTGCCGTCGTGTTATCGGTGCGCGGTGCACTAATAGGCGCGGGAGGGAATTCTGTGGCGTCCGATTCAGAAAGAGGAGACGGTCCGCGGTGCGGCCATTCCCGCAATTGCGGATCGGCCAAAATCATGTCGAGTGCATCACTCATACCGAAATCGTCGCAGCCATGGCGACAGTTCTCCAGACCACCTGTCACGGCGTGATGGCCCGGCCGCGGCCGGTCCTAGCGCGCTCGCCACGCTGGTGTCGGCCGCCTCCGATACGTTCCAGCGATGGTGATCTACATGCTGAGCAAGGGCAATTCAGGCTGGGTGCTCTACGACGACGAGGGCCGCATCGCAGAGTTGCCCGCAGATCGCGACGCGATGCTCGAATCCGCCAAGGTGATGCGCAGAAACGGCGATCCCGTGGCGGGCTGGTGGAGCGCTGTTCTCGACGCCAAGGTGCCCACATTTCGGTTCACACCAAAGCTCTAGACCGGTCCTTCCGGACCGAGCTGCAGCGGGCAGATGTGGCGCTCGTCGCTGGCTGCTCCTGCACGCGCCTCCGCTGGCCGAAAGACCCGCCGGGCCCGGCCGCTCTGCGCCGTGAGTTCACGCGCACCGCTCCATCGAGGTCACTCAGGCCCGGGGGGGCGGCTTCGCCCGGCGTGCGGGCTGTGCCGCCGCGCCCAGGCCGGCGCGGCCTCGTGGGCGCGCCACGATTTGGCGAGCAGCGCCTCAACCGGGCCGCGAACACCGACCTACTCGCTGCGCTCGCGCGGGAAACCGTCAACATACGGGGCAGGCACCGTTCCTACTCACTGAGCAGAAGTGGGTGCTGCTCGGTTGCGGCCCGAACGGTCTTGGCCGCCGGAGATCGGCGCTGCCCGGTGGACCGACATGCCTCGTGGGCGCGGCGGTGGATCGGGGCTTTCCGAACTCCCTGCGATCTCGGAAGCCTCACAGGCCTGGCCGGTGGAGTGCCCACACCCATCCTCTGTTGGGTACGGGGTCCTGCCGGCCGACGCCTGATCGGCTTACCGAGACCACGTCTACCGATAGCGGCCGCCGCACCGTGATGGCGGGTGACCTCTCCGGAAGTCTGCTGCTGCAACGGCTTGCGCCAATGCTGATCGCCCCACTTACTCGTGTAAGCGGGATCGACACCGATGATCGGAATACCGCGGCGGGTTGCCATCGCGGTCAAACGATCACGGAACTTGGCGGTGGGGATGCCGGCCACGGCGCGCCGAAACTTCTTGCCCCGACCACCACGCCCCATGGTCTCCCGCCCCGTGGCACGGGAATCGGCGAAGTTGAGGTTCTCCACCGCGACCGCGCCGCAATCGTTGCGTTCCGCGACATTCAGCAGTTCGGTGATCGCGGTGCGGAGATGTCCATCGCGACGGGAGGCTCGCAACTTCTTGACGTGGAGGGGGATCGTGACCGGTTCACCGACAGGGTTTCCCGACGCATCCAGCACGCACGCGGCGAGCTGATCGGCGTTGAGGTCGACACCGAGAACTCGCCCGCCACGAAGCTCCTCAAGTGCGGGGGACGGTTCCGGGGTGATCGCCCAGGATGCATCCAGGTACCAGCGGCCCCGCTGCGGATCGAAAACGATGTCGTAGCGCACTGCTTTGCGCTGATCGACCCGCGCCGCCCACTCAGGTCCACCGTGAGTGAACCCGACCGGGGAGGCGAATTGGAGGTGCCCGCCGAACTTCTGGGCCAGCGCGGCGGGAACTTTGATCTGTAACCGCCCCTGGCCGTCGACGCGGATGGTCTCGTTACCGCCAGCTTTTCCAGTCTCGCCGTCGGCGGTCAGAAACCTGCGCGCGGCATTCCACCGATCGCGCCACTGCTGCTCGTTCGTCCCTGTCGCGGCCAGGTTGGTGCGGTTGCGCCACAACCGTTTCCCACCCACCGTGATCGACGGACGGCCCGCGGCGAGTTCGGCTTCCGCTACGGCCAGGCGCTGCTGCAGGATCGCCAGTCGGCGGGTCTTGGCGAACCGCTCGGACGCGGTGGCGTATCCGCGGCGGCGTTTCCCGCGGCGGGAGTCGCCGGCATCATCAGCGATCTCCCCCGGGCGCAGGGAGCAGCGCTTCTCAAGGACCTCCACCGCGGAATGCAGATCGGCGACGTGAGCGGCTAGGCCGCGCATTCCCAACTGGTACTGGTCTTCCACCGCGCGGGTGATCGCCCCCGCCCACCGCGACGACGACACCGACGTCAACGCCTGCTTGCGCGTCGCACGCCACGCCTTATGCCCGTCTCGGTCCATCCGACCCAAGCGGACACGACCCGCCAGCTCGCGCCGGTAGCAACCGCCGAGGAACTCACCGATCTCCACCAACGCGGCGGCTTCGGCATCAGATAGATGTAACCGGGTCCGGAAACGGCACCCGGTTGGCCCGGCGGCGACCACCGGAGCGGTGATGGTGCGCAGCGCGCTCACCTGGTGGCGGCCACCTTGCGGGCGGTGCCGGTGCGTGAGAGCAGGCCGCTGGATCGGGGGCCGAAGTACACGCCGCGGGTCTGCGGGTAGGACTCGTCGAAGCCGGTGATGGTTTCGAGCCGGTCGACGACGGTGCCGTTCTGCCATGCCGGGTAGACGATGGTGTCGCCGATGGCCAGGTCGTCGGTGGGGATGCGGTCGATGGTGTAGCCGACGGCGGCTTCGGCGGTGCGGGCGAAGTCCTCGGCGGCCCGGGCCGCCTGGTAGATCTGGTCGGTGGTGGCGACCGGGGTACCGGAGTTGATGTGGGTGACGGCGAACTGGGTGTTGCGCCAGGTGCGGTCCTCGCCCTCGCCGTCCCAGCCGGGGCGGATCAGGGTGATGCGGTACGTCCCGCCGGTGGCGTCGGCGGTGTAGGTCTGCTCGTCAACGCACGGCAGGGTGAACGGATTAGTTGGTGCGTTGGTGGCCATTGCGATTTCCTTCCCCGGGCTCTTGGTTTCCATTGTCGCGGTCGGCACCGACATGTTGGGCGGGTTTCGGCGGGGGATTCGCGGTGAGCAGCGCGTTCTAGGTGGTTTCAGGGCTGGGATCCGAGACACGGCCCAAGTGGTCTTGCTACCTGCGGCGGGTGGCCGTTAGCCTGGGGTTATGGCTTTGAGAGTGGATGAAGACGATGTGTTGCGCTTCGCTGATGCTCACGATGTGGTGGCGGGTGAAATCGCCGCGGCGGTGCAACCCGACCCGGCGCTGATCGCGTCGATGACCACGGGATACGGGCCGGTGGGCGCGGAATTCACGGCCGCGGTGGCGGAGTTTCAGGCCGCCTTCTTGGCGTCGGGCACGGATGTGTCGGGGCGATATCAGTCTCACGCGGAGAAACTACGGGCGGCCGCCGCGGGCTATAGCAGCACCGATGCCGCCGGAGCTGCGGGCATCGGCTCCTCGGGCGTCATCTGAGCGCAGGTGGTGGGCCCGCGACCGGTTCGGTGTGACGTCGCAGGACCCGTTCCCTGTAGGTCGGATCCCAATATGACAGCGGCAGGTGGCAATGCCTGAGACCACCGCCGATTTTTTCTCCCCGCAAGCCTTCGAGCAAGCCTGCGACCGGTCGGGATTGACCCGCAAGCGCATCGCCGAAGCACTCGGGGTGACGCCGACGACGATGAGCAACGTAACTTCGGGGCGCACGACGCCGTCGTTGAAGTTACTCAGCCGCATGGTGGAAATTTTCGGCGGCGAACTCAGTGACTATCTGGCCATGCCGGCCCCGGATCAGTGGAAGTTGGCCCATTTTCGGGTATCCCGGGGTTTGACCCAGGGCGAGTTGGCGAAGTGCATCGGCACCTCGCAACGCATCGTGTCCAACTGGGAAGTCGGCAAGTACGCCCCGTCGGGGGAGTCGCTGACGAAACTCGCCGACCTGTATGGCGTGCCGGAGTCGCGGATCAAGGAGATCAGCGCCGCCACTGCCGCCACTGCGACACAGGATCGGGAGCGGGCGGCGTCGTCGGCGGCGATTTTGAAGTTGGCGGCCGACGTGGTCCTCGATGCGGAGGAGGCCGTCGAGCTGGCCTGGCAAGACGGGCGCAGCGAGCAGGAGCGTGAGGTGCTCTACACCCAGGTCCGAGGCCGCGCCGAACAAGCCCTAGCAATAGTAGGAGCTTTGATACCGCAACTGACGCCGGCGCGGCGTGTCGGGGCAAACCGGCTGGTGAAACGGCTGGAAGAGGTCCTCGAGGAAACTTCCGACATCTAATTGTTGCGCAGTGGTAGATGCTTTGATACTTTCGGTCTCGACAGTGTTCGAGACGAAGGGATTCACCTACCTGGCGCCACGGCTCAGACGACGACCCTAAGAGGTCCCGCGACGCACGCGTAGTCGCTTCCAGCACCTGACGCGTATTGCGGTTTTCGAAGACAAATTCCGGTCACCGCAATTTCACGATTCCACCCCAATTCGTAATTCGGATATTCCCTCGAGGAGAGAGCTATGCCCAAAACCCCCCAGGACCGGGTCCGGTCCGAGGCGTTGCGGCGGGCCTGGCTGTTCTCCACCACGTCGGTGGTGGCCGCGGGATTGGTCGCCGCCGCATCCGCCGTCATACACCCCGCACAGGCAGGTGCCGTCGGGCGCACCGCCGGCGATCCGCACGCTTCGGCCGCGGCGGTGCCGACCACCGCGGCGGCCGCGCTCATCGTCGGCGGGACAACATTTTCGACGATGGACCCCGCCGCAATGGCTGAGCTGACAACAACTTTCGCGACCACACTGATTTCCGTGCCTTATCCGGCGCAGCTGTGGCCGTACACGCCGGGGGAGTACCTCGGGGCGTCGGTGGCCGCCGGCGTGAACAGTGTGATCGGTCTCCTCGGCGCCACCTACTCGGTGGGGTCGCACCTGATCGTGTGGGGGATCTCCCAGGGCGCCCTGGTGCTCAACGCCACCCAGCAGGTCCTGGCCGGAAATCCTTCGGCGCCGCCGCCGCACGCGCTGACGTTTGTTCGGGTCGCCGATCCCGCCTCGGCCATTGGCGGCATGTTGAATTTCCTTCCCGATCTTGTGCTGCGCGAGGTGTTGCGTTTCGACATGCGCACCGCCCCGGCGGATTCGCCCTGGGACAACCTGGTGATCACCAACCAGTACGACGCGTTCGCTGATTTCCCGGACCGCCCCACGGTGGTATCGGTGCTCAACGCGATCGCCGGGTTGTTCACGCGGCACGGCCAGACCGCGACCGCCGACCTCGGCACCGTCCCGGCCACCAACATCACCGTCAGTGTGAACTCCCTCGGCGCCACCACGACCACGTACTTGGTGCCGTCGCCGTTCTTACCGTTGACCCAGCCGTTACGTGACGCCGGGGTACCTACCGAGGTGGTGGACCGCCTCGACGGATGGCTGCGTCCCCTGGTGGACGCCGGCTATTCCCGCACCGGGCAGCCCGACTCCGACTCCGTCCCCGCCGCCGCACCACGGACGCGCACCGCCGCCGCTCGCCGCGCAGCCACCGCCGCGGGGCGCGCCACCGCTGACATTCCCTCCCGGACTCGTTCGGCTCGTATCACCCCGGCAGCCAGTCGGGTCAGCAGTAGATCGACAGCAGTGAAAAACATCCTCCCGCGTAGCACCCCCACCCGCGCAAAGGAACTGTCATGCACAAAATGAATTTGAACGTAATGCCCGCCGAGGAGGCGCAGGCGACAACGCCGTGCGCCGAAGACCCCGAATTGTGGTTCCCTGACGAGCAAAAGCCCAGCCCGACTGCGGTGGCCGCGTGCTGGTCGTGCCACTTCCAGTCCGGCTGTGCCCGGCGGGCTCTGTCCAACCCGATGCCCGAGCACGGCATCTGGGCCGGGTACCGGTTGGCACCCGGGCCGGCCTTGGAGGCCACCCGCGCGCAGTTGGAGATCATCGCCGGAAACGCGATGGGTCCGGCGATGTCGCCGAGTGCAGCGGTGACCGCGAGGTTGGCGGATCTGGCCGATCTTCCCGCCCGGCCGGTCGAGTTCTATCAGCGGGGCACCGTGGACTGGTGGTCGCGCCGCGATCAGCGCCGCGACCCCGCCGCGGTCGGACCGGTCACTGAATTCGGCACGGCGAGTCGGGATTTCACTGTTGTCGATCTCGATGATTGGCGTGAGCATGAGCCCAGCGACGCTGACCTCGCTGACGCCGACGCCGAGCTGGCGACACTGGAATTTCCGGTGGCGGAGGATTTCCTCACCGACGGCCGCGGGCAGATCCTGCTGCCCTGGGACGGCGGAGACGACATCCCGGCGCCGCCGGCGACTCGGCGGCGCCGCCCGGTTCTCACCGGATGCACGCCGGCGGATAAACGCCGCCGGGCCTCCTGACACCCCCCACTCCTCACGTAATTGCCAGCCACTTCTTTGAAAGGACACCCCTGATGGACGCACCGGTCTACGAACCCGTTGACGACAGCGAGTTTCGCCCTATTCGCCCGTTCGCCGTCTCCTACACCCCTGACTTCGATCTGTCGGAGGTCAATGCCCAGGCCCTCGATGTCGCCCGGGAAGATCTCTACCTTCAGGACTGCATCGTGGATCGGCGTGCGGAGTTGTTGAACCACCTTGCTGAGGGTTTAGCGCACTTCGGGAAAGCGGCCCGGGTGCTCGAGGAGTTACGGTCCGGGAAGAACGCGGCGGGGAGCTTGACGGGTCTTTATGACGTCGAGGTCGCTGAGGGCCGCGACGGCCGCGATGTCACGGCCTGTCTTGACGAGGTGATCCGTCAGGGTCGGGGCGGCTACGCGGTGCTGCAGATGGTGTTCTCCGGGGAGAGCTTCCGGTGACGGCGGTGCTGCCGTCGAACAGGACGGCCGGGCGGTCTCACCCGGGCCGGCGCCTCGGACATGTTGATCCTGCTCGACTTGACGAGGTGCCCTTCGAAGAACTGGTGTGCCGGTTGGCCTTTGGGCGCAGCCGCGGCGCCGAAGCCCGAACCTGGAACCGGTTGGTGGAGGCCGATCTGGTGGCCCGTACCGGCGCGGCGTTGCGGCGGGCCCAGGAGCGCAACGACAGCGCCATGTCCACCCGGCGCCAGGAGTGGTCGCGCTACGTCGAGGACCGTGTCGGGGTGCGCGTCGATGCGGGGGAGTGGGCGATGGCCCGCCAGGAGTATGACGACTGGTGCCGGCGGGCGGAGGCGTTCGCCGCCGGAGTGGCTAAGGCACTCAAAGATGTCGAGCGGGCGCAGCGCCGGTCGGCGCGGGCGGTCGAGTCGAAGGACCCGGGGGTGTATCGCCGCCAGCTCAAGGCAGTGGCGCGGGCGATCCACGCCCACCGGGTGGCCTCGGAGGACGCCGAGGTGATCGCTGAGGATCACGACCTGCGGTTGTGGTCGGCACTGGAATCGGTGACCGTTCCTGACGGCCCGTTGTCAGAGCCCCGGAGTTTGATGGACATGCTCAATGAGCGGCACGGGAGCTAACTGTGATGACGACGACAGCATCTGAGGCCGGCGGGCGGATCGCCGGAGAACCGGATCCCTCCGAAATGCGCGCGTACCCGCGCGGCGTGTCGCGCGCGAGTACCCGCGCAGGGCGTGCCACCATCGCCACAGCTGAACCCTCACCCTCAACCGGAGGTTTGCATCAATGCCGCCATCAGTGGTGCACCCGCCGCGCCGCCACCGACGGACTGTGCCGCCAGCACCACACGGTGCAATCGCACTGGCAGGCAGACGGATTCACTGATGCCGCCCCCGTTCGCCGCCACCTCCGCGCACTGCTGGACGCCGGGCTGAGCGTGCGCGCCATCCACTGCGTGACCGGCGTCGATCACCGCGAGTTGGCCCAGTTGGTCATCGGCGCCCCCGCCGGGGGCACCTGGCCGCACGACCGTATCCCGGCCGACGCCGCCCACCTCATCCTCGACGTCCCGGCACCCGCGGCCGAGATCAACCCCGACGACACCGGCGTGGTGCACGCCGAAGTTCCGGCCATTGGCACCGCACGCCGGTTACGCGCCCTGGTCAGCCTCGGCCACCCCCGCACTGACCTGGCCGCGCGGCTGGGATGGCAGGCCGGCGCCATCAGCACACTGCTGAGCGCCGATCACCCGACAGTGCCCGTCGCGGTCGCCCACCGCGTCGCCGCGCTGTTCGACGAACTGCAGATGCAGCCCGGTCGGTGCGCGCAGTCGCGGGCCGCCGCCACCGCCGCGCGCTGGGCGACACCGCTGGCCTGGGATGACCACGCCATCGACAATCCGGCGGCGACACCGCAGCGCCCACGACGCAACATCCTCTGGGACGAGCGATATGAAGAGTTGCGCGCACTGGGCTACCGCACCCGCGCTGATATCGCCGAGCGCCTGGGGGTCTCCGTGGACTCCCTCGATCGGCAGTTGCAGCGCTACGGCATGTCGGGGGAGTTGTCGTCATGACCGCGACCGACCGCCCCCTGCGCGCCGCGGTGACCGCCGGGCTGACAGTGCCGCCATCCCCGCACCCAGACATCACGTTGAGCCGTCCCACCGCGGAGGTCCTCAGGGTCCGCTACCGCGGGTGGGTCGCCGAGGTCCGTGGCGCCACCGTGGTTGTGCCGCAGCAGAATTGCCCGCGGGGCGCGGATCCCACTGATTTGATCACCTGCCTGGCAGTGGCGGCATCGTTCCGCGCCGGGGCGCATTGCGTCGATCCCGGTGCCAGCTCGCCCGCCGCGCCCGACAGTGGGGCACAGGCCGCCGCCGCGATCCTGCGCGGCGCTGCGGCCGTCGCCGAGCAGGGCTGGGATCGGCGGGGCCGGGACATCTACACCTGCCTGCGGGTCTCCTGGACCGGGCATGGCCATGCGGTGGCCTACGCCGGGCTCACGGCCGCGTTGCGGGCCCTGGTCCCCCAGGGAAACCTGCTGGCCTACAACGACACCCAGTTGACGGGTGCAGACATCGCCGCGCTGTTTCGCCGCGCGGCCGCCATGGTCGAGCGGCGCACCGCCGAGCGTGGGACCTCACGGGGAGCGGCCTGATGAGCCGCCCCACCACCGCCACCGGAAAGGAGCCCACCGCCGGCTGATAACCGGCGAGCACTACCCCAACACATAAATACAGGGACCCGAAAAGGGCAAAGGCTCCCCCCGGAGGGGGCTGGTGAGCAAATTTTTTGCGACCACCGGAGGTGCGAACTCCGGGCCTTAAAACCTTCAAGCTCCCCGCGTAAAACGAGAGGAACTACCGTGCCAGGTAGCTTCCAGGGTACTACTTACCCTGAACACAATTCAACATCAGACACCGTTACCGCGGTCACAGCGACGGCCAGCGAACTGCATGAGTGGTTCGGCCGGGAGTCACAATCGGTTACCGCGGCGGCGGGGATCTCGGACCGGGCCGGCGTGTTCGACCGGTGGGTGGCCACTGAGGGCCAGGTGCCCGCCACGGTTCCCATGTGGCTGTCGCGGCCGCGGTGGATCGCCACGGTGTGCCAGTGGGCCACAACCGAAGAGGGCCGGGCTGTGCTGAGGGCCCACCACGTCAGCTACGCCATGTTTTGCGCGGTGATCACCGTGATCGCCCGCCACGCCGAGGGCAAGACTGGCCGCAACGTCGCCGTCACTCGAACCCGCATCGCCGAGGAAGCCGCGGCACTGCTGGGAAAGAACCGGCCGTTGTCGGTGCGCAGCGTCACCACCATCCGCCAGAACATCCTCGCCGCCGCCGGGTGGGCCATCGAAGCCAAACGGGGGGAGGGCCAGTTCGGTGGACGCTACAACCGTCCCTCGATCTGGCACCTGCTCTCCCGGGCCGTTTGCACCCTTTCCTGTAGTGCTTATTCAGGAGATTTATCTCCTGTTCGATCTCCCTCACCAAGCGCGAAGCGCCGGAAAAATTCACAACCAAAAACCGCCAGGAACACCGCGGTGGCAGCGGCGCCGAGCATCCCTGCGGATCGGCACACCCGGGTTCTCGCCGGCCACCTGGCCGGGCGATGCAACGGATTCAAAGCCGTGCATCCGGCGCGGCTGGCGCGGGTCTTGGTCGACAGCCACCTCGAGGTGCAATCCTGGACCCCCGGTCAGTTACTGGATGCCCTCGACGCCCAGATGGCGAAGAGCCATTACAGCTGGCCCGACCGAATCACCAACCCGGCCGGATTCCTCGCCCACCGCCTCAAGGGTCTGCCCGCCCAGCCCCCGCAGCTGGTGGCCACCGCGATTCCGCCGCGTTTCACCGCCGAGGAACACCCCACCACCACCGCGACCGCCGGTGGGATTGCCGCAGCGCGGGCGCTCATCGACGCGGCCATCATCGCCAAGCGCCGGGCCGCGGCCGCATGAGCATCCTCGACGACACCCAGCGCGGCGGCACCGGGCGGCGCAGTCGGGCAGCAGGCGCGGCCGAACAGCCGGCGACGGAATTCGAGGGAATGCGCACCCCGCCGCACAACTTCGACGCCGAGCAGGCCGTCCTCGGCGGAATGATGCTCAGCAAGGATGCGATCGCCGACGTTATCGACAAGATCGTCGGGGAGGATTTCTATCGCCCCAACCACGCCAGCGTGTTCGCCGCGATCTGTGACCTCTACGGCCGCGGGGAGCCCGCCGACGCGGTCACCGTCGCCGGAGAACTCGACCGCCGCGGACTGCTCCCCCGCATCGGCGGCGCACCTTATCTACTGGACCTGATCCAGTGCGTGCCCACCGCCGCCAACGCCGGCTACTACGCCAGTGTCGTCGCCGAGAAATCCACCCTGCGCCGACTGGTGCAGGCCGGCACCCGGGTGGTCAGCTACGGCTACTCCGGGGCCGACGGCGCCGACATCGACCAGGTCGTCGACGCCGCCCAGGCCGAGGTCTACAACGTCACCGAGAACCGCCGCACCACCAACGACTTCACCTCCATGACCGATCTCATGCAGGAGACCCTCGACGGGCTGGAAACCGACGCCGACGCCACCGGCGTCTCGACCGGTTTTTACGACCTCGACGCCCTGACGCACGGCCTGCATCCCGGCCAGCTCATCGTGATCGGGGCGCGGCCCGGCGCCGGGAAATCCACCCTGGCAATGGATTTCCTGCGAGCATGCGCCATCAAGCAGGGCAAGCCCGCCGTGATCTTCTCCCTGGAGATGAGCAAAGACGAGATCATGCACCGGCTGATCTCAGCGCAGGCCAACGTCAAACTCAACGACCTCCGCGGCCATACCCTCAGCGACAACGACTGGACCCGGATCGCGAAAATGATGGCCGACACCGCCGAAAGCCCGCTCTACATCGACGACTCGCCCAACCTGACAATGATGGAAATCCGCGCCAAAGCGCGCCGCATGAAACAAAAACACGGACTGTCGCTGATCGTGGTGGACTACCTGCAGCTCATGGGGGCCGGCGGCGGCAGGTACCAGTCCCGCGAACAAGAGGTGGCCGAGTACAGCCGCAGCCTCAAACTGCTCGCCAAAGAGGTCGGAGTGCCGGTGGTGGCACTGAGTCAACTCAACCGCAAAGCCGAAGAACGCCATGACAAAAGGCCACAATTATCGGATCTACGCGAGAGCGGATCAGTTGAACAGGATGCCGACGTGGTCATCCTCATCCACCGCCCGGATCTAGCCAGCCCCGACGACCCGCGCGCCGGAGAAGTCGACCTCATCGTCGCCAAACACAGAAACGGTAGGACAGCGACTGTGACCGTCTGCGCTCAACTTCACATGGCCCGCCACGCCGACATGGCGCGCACCGAAAACCGGTTTTAAAGTCGCACCGCGGATTGCGGACCTCTCACACGTGCATAATCATGAGGCTACAAACGGAGGATGCGATGCAGCAGGCCGATGCGGGCGAGCAGTCCCCGCACCCCGACATCACGTTGACCGAAGAGGCCCGCAGGGAAGCGGTTCTTGAAGCCATGGGTTCGTTCGCGTTGGAAGGCATGCAGCCAAGTGCCGACACTGTCGCTTGGGCACGTGACTACATCGCGGGTCGGCTCACCACCGCGCAGATCCTGGAGCGTTTGAAACGCAAATACGGCGTTGACTGACTGCGCCGACTCCTGCCGAAGCAGGCGCGACGAACGCCCCTTAGTCGCCGATCGTGAAACCGGCGAGCAGAGAATCCCTGGCCGCCACCCAATCGGGGCTTGCGGTGTCAGTGGTTTGCAACACCGCGATGTAGGCGTAACGATCACCGGCGGGGCTGTCCTCGATCACCGTTATCGCGGTGCCATCAGTGGCGGGCGAGGTGCCGGCCGCCATCCCGGAAAAGTCGGTGCGGTACCCGGCCCGGCCGCAAATCAGAATCTCCTCCGACGTCGTGCGCGCCGCCGCCGCGGCCAGTGTGGCCGGCAGCACACGGGCATAGTCGGCGTCCGACCTGCCGCCGACCCAGTCAACCGAGACGATCAAGGTGGCAGTGTGGCGATGCTCACGGCTGCCACCACGATGCCCACGGTGTTGCTGGTTGACGACGATGCCGATGTCCTGTGGGTAAAGGTGCGGGGAGCGCTCAAGGACTACTACCGGTGACCAGTTCGCCACGACCGGAACATGAACGGACTGTTCGGCATTGCGTTGCCCCGGAAAGCTGATGTGACCAGACCCGGGCGTACACGGTGACGCTGCGACACCGGTCCCAACCGGCGGCGCCTGGGCGGCGCCACCAACGGTCGCCTGGCAACCCACAACCACCGGGCTGGCTATCGACAGCGCGGGTACTACCTTCATTACCCGGCCAACCGGTCCGCCTCAGCCGTGACCGGCCCGACGCGCCTGAGATTACGGCGCTCACGTTCTGACAGGCCACCCCAAACACCGAAGCGTTCATCGCCTTCCATCGCAAAGGCAAGGCAGGCATCACGAACCTCACATCGCGCACAGATCCGTTTGGCTTCCTTTGTTGTGCCGCCCTTTTCGGGGAAAAACACTTCCGGATCGGTTTGCGCGCACAGCGCATCGGCGAAGAAACTGCGATCCGGCCCGTCGCCGTCCTCTCTGGCCGGTGCAGTTGCAAGGGCGAGCAGTGCTCGCGTCGCTGGCATCATCACAATCAACCTCCACAATCGGGTGAGTTGTGTTCAGGCTAACCGGGCACCCCGACACGAAAGACCCGCCAAAAAGACACTCCAACAGCGCCGTTGGGCGCATCGTGCGGCGGTCTACAGAACCCTGTTCGAGTCGTCGGGCCCGAACTTTGGGAGGTGGATTTGCGAGATGATTTGATTCGTCATTTCGAGGGCGCGCTGGAGTCGTTGCGCTGACGCGAGGATCTCGGCCGCGGCCAGACCGGACTCCGAACTCGCTGCAGCCATCAGGTTCATTCGGCTTTCGTAATCCATCTGGTCCGCGCGGATGGCCGCTTGATCCGCCTGTATTTGGATCTGGTCTGCCTGTATTTGGATGATGAGCCGGGACAGTTGTTCATCGCGTCGGGCGTCTCGCTCGCGCAGCTCGGCGATGAACTCAAGGGCCGCCGACAAGACCATGTCCGGCGCGGCGGTGGTGTTGTCCTGATTCGGTGTTGCCGGCACTGGGGGACCCGACGAAGGGGCGAAGGGTGGCACGTCGGAGTAGACGAACCAGTTGCGCTGCTGGCCACCCTCGATTGCATACCAGCCCCCGGCATATGTGCCGATTTCAAGGCCGCGGCGCATCGTGCGGTGGTCGATTCCCAGCCTGCGGGCGGCCTCGGGCGCGGTGATCGTCGGCCGCTCCGGCGGCGTGGACCTCACCTCCAGGATGTACTGCTTTTTCATAGCAGGCGGCAATCCTTCGGTTCGGGCTGCGGAAACCCCGCCATGTCATGTTCAGAAAACTCTGTGACATGGGCATTTGTCATGTTCATGTCATGTTAGAGGACATCACGAGTGGGCGGGGTGCCATCTGGGGGGGCAACACGCCGTGCGCGGGTACCCGCGGTGTTGCTGGATGTCATCTAACATGACATCAACATGACAAAACAGCAGCTCACAGCACCGAGCAATGTCATGTTAGATGACATGTTGAGCGGACTAGGAGGAGCGCGATGAGGGCAGCAGCGCCGGCCGAACTGGGCAAAAGAAGCCGCAGCGGATCCAACAAAAGGCAGCGCACCCAGCAGGTGAAACTCAACCTGCTGCCCCAGGAGGAGCAGCGGCTACGTTCCCGGGCCGAGCAAGGCGGCTTCCCCACCGTGCAGTCATTCATCCTGCACCAGCTCGCAGAGGCTTCCGCGATCTAGACCGTATTCGCCGATGTCCGCGGCCTGGCCGCGCCGTTTCTGAGATAAGGGAGCGCAATGGAATCCACCACGATGGATGAGACCGCCGCGGCGAAGAAGCGCCGGAGTGGGTCGGAGAATCGTCGACAAAACGCCACGTTCCAGATGCGCATGACAGCAGCTCAGCGCGCGGCATTGGATGAGGCGGCCCGCCAGCAGGGTTTCCGGGACGCCAAGGAATTGGTGATGTCTCGTCTCGAGCAGGATCTGGCCGCCGCCGGCCTGGCCACCGCGTTCTAAAACGCCACCCCGGTAGAACCTGGGTGGGTGAACTTCGCCGCGTGTCGTGCGCGGAATACCGCGCAGTCGCGTGCGAACATCCCAATGGGTATCAGTCCACACTTGGGAGGTACGGATATGAATCTGGAGCATCTCGCGCCGGCGCCCCGCCGCCGCGAGTGCATGCGCTGAACCGCTCAGCAGAGACGCCCTCGGTCCAGTTCTGCTTGGTGCGCTGCTTTTTCTCAGCGGTCAAGTGAAATTCCGTTATTTCTGCCGGGTTTGACGCTACCCAAAATCAAGTTGCTGCTACTGATCTGGGTTGCAACCAGGTAGGGATCGAGGGCCGGCCGAAAACTCCATAAAGGGTTGTGTCCCAACCGAACCCGAAAAAACCGTCGCCCCCGGCTTGGAGGCCGAGGGCGACGGTCCGAAAGGTTCTTGAGTCCGAGTTACAGCTCGGTCTCGTCGGGTTTCACAACCCATTCCCCGAAGGGATTTGTCCGTGCCAGACAGATCTCACGATACCGCACTGCCTGAATCATTTCGAGTGGGCGCGCGCGATCGTGATTCAAACCCTCACCGCGCCAGCGATAAAAAGCGGCCGCGGATCAGCTATCACTGCGCCGATTTGGTCACGCTTCGGATGGCCGAGGCCGGCCGAGCCGCTCGGCTGGGCGGGGTGGTCGCCGAAGTTCTCAATGCGGTTATCGACTTGCTGCCCTCACGGTGGACACGCATCCGCGATGACCGGGTGCGGCTGCGCCAACTCGTGGCATTGTGCCCGTCGAATCCCCACCAGCGCAGTGTTGGTCGCGCCCTGGCGCGGCTCGAGCGCCTCGATGTGATCCGTTACAGCCCCGCCCAGGGGCGTGGTACGACCGCGACGATCGCTGTTCATGAGCGGCTTCTGTCGGGTATCGAGGAGCTGCACCGGGACGATGATGACAAGGTCGTCGTCCCCTTTTCCGACCCGCATACCTCTTCTTGTTCCCGAAGGGACCCCCCTACCCCCCATAGCCCAGCCGCAGCCGACGACACCGACCAGACTCGACCGACTGAGGTTGATGTTGATCCAGCGGAAGTTCGCCACGTGATGGCGGAGTTGCCGGCGGCCTTCGGTTCCCTGCCTAAGCACCTGCGGTGGCTTCTCGGGGCTGCGATCCGCACGAAGTTGACCCGCGGGTACCGCCCGGAGCAGATTCTGGCCATTCTCAGTGCCCCGCTCCCGAAGCGGGGAGTGGAACGACCCTTCAAATTAGCGGTGTGGAGGTTGATCATCAACCAACCCGGTCCCGGCCCTCGGTTGGTTCCACTCCAAAAGGCCTGGGACGCCGCCGATGCCGACCGGCAGCGCCGCCAACATGTTGACACCGCGATCGCCGACTACCGCCGGATCGAGGCGTCGACGACCGCGAATCAACGCGCAGCGATGCTCGCGGCGATGCAGGAGTTGTTTGGCTCTGATCTTGATCGCCGGGCCGCGATAGTCACCGCTGGGCGGCGGGCACGCCGGCAACATCCCACTCACACGCCGGTGGAGGCGATCAGGATCTGGCTGCGAGCAGGCGACACCAGTAGGACCTTCGCGGGGCGCGGGGAACGGCTTCTGCAGGGCGCCTAGCGGGTGGCAGCGTTCAGGCACCCAGTTGGCTGGCGAATGCCGCAGAGAAGCCCTGGGCCAGACCGGCTGCGCGGTGGTGGTAATCGGATTCGGTTAAGCCGCTGTCGCCTCGGATGTAGCGGGAGGCCAGCCGCGCCAGTGCATCGGCGCCCTCGTTGAGGGGTTCGCCGCGGTGGCCTTTGGCCCACCGGCAGGAAAGCCGGCCGCGGGCGGTGTAGATCTGGTGCCGCGCCGCTATCAGAAGACCTGGCTTGCCGGTGCGGGGATATCCCGCCGGCAGGATGTCGTGGCCGTCCATCCATTGGTGGACCATGGCGACGGCCTTGGTGCTGTCGCTGATCAGGGTGAGGGGGTGCGCGGACAGGGAGAGCACCGCGTCGCTGATCGCGCTTAATTCGGCGAGGAGTACCGCCTGTGGCCCGATGGCGCTGATGGGGTGCCGGGCTCCACGCAAGCCGTACCGGCCGTTGCTGGCGAGCCATCCGATTCCTGTGCAGCTCTTACGGACCGATCCGTCGGTGGCGACGGTGAGTGCCGGTCGCACGGTGGTGGGGGGCGCTGCGGCGGGCGGGTCCGATGGTGCGGTGGCGGCCAGGCCGGCGGCCGCGGCGGTGAGCAGAGGCTGGTCGTGGAAGGTTCCGCGGTCGATCAGGAAGCCCAGTGTTGCCAGTTCGTTGCGGTGCTGCCAGATCCGGTTGTGGGGCGGCACTGTCAGCAGGAAACGCAGCGGGCGTCCGGCGCCGATTTCGGCGTGAATGGTGGTGATGATGTCCAGCAGGGCCACCTCCCGGGTGGGAGCGGTGATCACGTCCTGCCAGGACCGCTCCCCGGTTGTCGCGAAGTAGCGGTAGGCCTCGCCCGCGGCGGCGATCTTCACCGCGACCGACGGGAACTGCGGAACAGGTCGAACCTGTTGCGGGCATGTAGGACGTGGCCGCGGGAACGGTTTCGGGGTCATCGCAGGCACCTCCAGTCGAGTGAAGTTCCGTAGAGGTTAGACCGCGGCGCGGACAACCCTTGGGTGGTCACGTGCTGGCGGATTTTGGTCTGCCGGGCTGTGTCGGGTATGGCCGCTACGGTCACAGACATGACGGATAGTGCAACCACTTCAATGCCCGAGGCCGCCGATGGTGTGTTCGGTCTCGTCGACCCGCACACACTGTTCATCGGCGATAACGTGCGCGACATTGCCGGCCTCGACGCCGATTTCATCGACTCGATCCGCCAGCACGGAGTGCTGGTTCCAGTGACCGTGGTGCGTGACGATGAGGGGACCCTGATCGTGCGTGACGGTCAGCGCCGCACGTTGGCCGCCCGGGAGGCGACCCTTCCGACGATCCCGGTCTACGTGATCCCCACCGCGGCGCGGGATCTTCCGACCTGGCATGTGGAACGCGTCGTTCAGCAGATCGTCGCCAACGATCAGCACGCGATCCTTAACGACGCGCAACGGGCCCGGGGGATTCAGCAACTCCTCGAGGCCGGCCTCACTGTCGCTAAAACAGCCAAGCTGCTCTCCAAGCCGCGCAAGGTGGTCAAGTCGGCGTCCGAAGCGGCGCAGTCGGAGGCCGCGATGGCCGCCCTGGCCAGCGGTCAACTCACCTTGGATCAGGCGGCTGCCGTCGCCGAGTTCGCCGACGATGATGCGGCAGCGGCGCGGCTGATCGACGCCAGCCCGGGGCACTTCGAGCACCTTTTAAGTCGGCTGCGTCGGGAGCGCACCACCGCCCGGGTCACTGCGGCGGCCGCGGAGACCTATCGGGATCAGGGCTACCGGGTTCTCGACGCAGCGCCACGATGGGGTGATCTCACCTGCCTGTCCATCGCCGAGCTGGTCACCGCCGGCGGCGAGCCCGCCAGGGAAGATCTCGTCACCCCGGAACATTGGGCCGTTCGCTTAGTCGAGGAGGAACGCCTCTTCGATGCCGAGACCGACGAGCCGGTCGACGACACGGATGTTGATCTCGACACCCAGTGGAGCCCGTCTCGGACCGCGCGGGATGGCCTGCGCCACTTCAGCAGCGTTGTTGAGCGGTGGGTCCCGGTTCCTCACTTCTACTGCACGGACTACACGGCGGTCGGGCTTATGCCCTCGCCGGCGGTGCAGGCCGCCGCAGCGCGCACAGAGAAAGACCCCTCCGCCGGGCAGCAGCCGGGCGGGGACGGCGGGCAGACCCGGCGGGACATCATGGGTCTGAATCGACTCAATGAGGCTGCGACCGAGGTGCGCCGGCGGTGGGTTACCGACAAACTGCTCGCGGCCAAGCGGCCCCCCAAGGGTGCGGCAGTGTTCATCGCTGAAATGCTGGTGCGGGACCGCACTCTGCTCGGTGACTTCCGCGCCCCCGATGAGGCCGCCGCCCTACTAGGCCTGTCCGGGGAAGCGGAAGGGTTGCAAACCTATGTCGGGGGACTGCCGTCCAGTTCGGACGGCCCCGCCCAACTCGTCACCCTCGCCCTGGTCCTCGGCGCCCTAGAAAGCCGGTATAGCAAGGATTGCTGGCGCGACGGCGGCCAGTCCTGGCGGACGGTAGGCCCGCGCGACCTGCTGCGCTACCTGGCCGCAAACGGGTACGTGCTGTCAGGCATTGAACAGGTGGTTCTCGGTGACCTGACCGCTGACGAAGTGGCTGCCGCAGAAGTGTGCCCTTTTTGACGGACCTTCGATGTCAGTGGGCACTTGTATTTTGGGGCCGGACCCAATGTATTGCGCCACCACAGGAGTAGGAACGAATGAGCGACATCCCCGATCTGGTGGCCACTGCGCGCAACTTGGCCACTGAACACCACGCTGGGCAGTTCGACAAGGCAGGCCAGCCGTACCTCGGGCACGTTGAGAGGGTCGCTGAGCGCGTGAGCCACCTCGAAGCAGAGGTGGTTGCTGCGGCGTTGCTGCATGACATCCTCGAAGACACCGCCGCCACACCGGCAGACCTGGCGGCCGCCGGCATTCCGGCGACTGTGATCGAATCGGTCGTCTTACTAACCAAGACTGGCGGGTCACTGGACGCCTACTACGCACGGATCCGCGAACACCCTATGGCGCTGGCGGTGAAGCTGGCCGACATCGCCGACAACTCCGATCCCGCCCGGCAGGCCCGCCTGGCTCCTGAGGTGCGGGAGCGGCTTACCCGCAAGTATGCGAAAGCTATTATCGCCCTGATTTCCTGAACAGAGGGCCACCCACGATGGGGGGTCTGACAGGCACCCCGAACCTCTCGACCACGGTCGTGGTGGGCAGCGCTGTGTTGATCGCCAGGCGGTTCTTTCAGTGCTTGGGTCAATAGGCGATGGTGTTGAGCCCAGAGTTAGTGGTGTGTCGGCGTGCCGGAATTAAATCGGCGATGCTAGCCCGCACCGCCCAGCAATAATTGTCAGTGGGCACTTGTACTGTAAATGTACCGGTGACGGACATTCGGACCGGGTTTGGATTGAGCGGCTGGAGGAACCCGTTGACACACTTCTCGGTCACTGTCGCCATCGACGCCACTGTCGCAGCAGGCGATGATCTGTTCGCTGCGGTAGACGCCGCGTTGGCCCCCTACGACGAGAACTTGACCGTCGCCCCCTACATCGCAATGACCAGGATGCAGGCCGAGGCCAACAAGCAGTTCGTCACGTGGTGGCGCGAACATCAGCGTGGAATGGACTACTTCGCCGCCGCGCGAGCCTGGTGGGGTGATGTTGTCGATGAGGGCGGCAACATCATGTCCACGAGCAACCCGGATGCGGTGTGGGACTGGTGGGTGGTGGGCGGTCGATTCGCCGGAGAGTGGGTGCTCACGCCCGGCGCGGCGCGCGCTCTGGAGAGTTACCCGTCGGCGTTCGGGTACACCGACGCCATCCAGAACCTGAACCGCACCGACGCGGCCCGCAAGGGCGAGATCGAACCGGAGAGCATCAGCCCCACCTACGCCTTCGTCGACCTCGATGGGAAGTGGCATCAGCAGGGCCGGATTCTGTGGTTCGGCCAGGCGGCGGGCGAGCGGGACGATCAGGACTGGGCGGTGGAGTACACCCGCTGGTTCAAGGCCCTGCCCGCCGCCGTGTGGGTCGTACGAGTCGACGCCCACGTTTAGACCCCCGTCCGGCCGTGCGGAGATGAGCGCCCCCCAGCCCTCCGTGCGGCCGGACGGCCCACTTAGAGCCGTCACTACCAGGAAGGTCAACACCGACGTGAAAGACGTTGCTATGAGCGGTCAGTGTTTCTACCTCGGGACCCACGAGACCTCTTGGATTGGACGGGCCGGGGTGCCGCTGTTTATCTCCCACCGTCGCCTTGCACGGTTGAAACGCACTCTTCCGAAGGCTATTGCCCCGTTCGCTTTGGATAGCGGTGGATTCAGTGAGCTGTCCTTGTTCGGGGGTTGGCGGACAACCCCGCTGGAGTATGTGCAGGCGGTCGTGCGCTATGACCGAGAGATCGGCAAGCTCGATTGGGCCGCGAGCCAGGACTGGATGAATGAACCGGACATGTTGGCCCGCACCGGGCTGACGGTGCGGGAACATCAGCGGCGCACCGTCGCGAACTACATCGAGCTGGTGGCGTTGTGGGATCAGCATTCGGATGCGTCATGTCCGTTCATGCCGACCGTGCAGGGCTATCTGCCGGCGCAGTACCGCGACTGCTTGATGATGTATGCCGACGCCGGTGTCGATCTTGGGGCCTCTCCGATCGTCGGGGTGGGATCGGTGTGCCGCCGTCAGCACACCGATGAGATCCGCGCGGTCCTCGAGGTGATCCTGGAAACCGAGCCTGAGTGTGAACTCCACGGGTTCGGCGTCAAGCACCGCGGGCTGGCGATCTACGGCGACTACCTGACTTCGTTCGATTCGACATCCTGGTCGATCAACGCCAGGAAGAACCCGCGGCTGCCGGGCTGCACCCACGTGTCGTGCTCGAATTGCATGCTGTGGGCATTGCGGTGGCGACGGAACGTCGTCGGCGGAGCGTGGTGCTCCCGGCACGGAGAGTGGTGCCAGGGCTTCGGAGGCGGCTACTGCGGGGATTTCATCGCACCCGAAATCGGCTGCGCCGCGACCCCCCAGTGGATGCACAGCGCCCACGACAGGCTCGCGGGCTGAACCGTAACGCGACCGCAAACCGCCTGGGGCACAACAACAAACTGTCAGTGCCGCCACATAAAATAGTCAGTGACGCCAGACCAACGGCGACATAAACCGAAAGGGGATCGAGTACACATGGGTTATTGGCCAACAGCACGAGACGGAACCAGTTTCGCTTTCGAATTCCACCCTGATGGGACCAACCTGGTTTGGGGCGACTCGGTCGCCGACATCACCGACGGGTTCCTGCGCGAGGTGATCGACACCTTCAAAGCCGATGTCGGACGTGCACCCAGCATCGACGAACTGATCGCCGGCATCCGGTTCGCAGCCTTCGGACTGGAGGAGGACGGCGACCTCTACACCCCGGCCGGCGGGCCGCCGGCCGCAAGGCAGGACGCCTAATGGGAAAGCGAATCAATGCCGAGCAGGCCGATCTGTGGCGGGACGAGTTACGCCAGGGCTACACCGTCGATGCCGTCGCCACCCGGCACGGCGTCAGCGCCCCCACTGTGCGCCGGCATGCCAGTTTCGTCCTCGGCGGCCGCGCTCTACTACTGGGGACCGAGGTCCATATCAGCGGCATGCGCGGCCGGTGGGAATTCCACGGGGAGATCGGTTACACCAAAGACGGCGAGCAGTACGCGAAGTTCGTCCACTCTCGGACCGGCCGCAGCCGAATTTTCCACACGAAGCTGATCGGCCAGGTTCACCGGCAGCCCACTCGCAGTGCCGACGCCGACCAGTGACCGCGCCGGCACGCCCACCGGGTCCAGTTGCTGACTCCTCTTGAAACCTCCGCCCGACGTGTTGATGCTGGAGTGAGAGAGGAGTTTTCGGATGTGCCGGTCAAGTATCGAGCCAGGCGGGCCGAGGCGCTGCTCGGGTGACACCAGGGACGCGTATGAGCGGGCCGCGCGGACGGTCACCCAACTCCAGTCCAGCCGCACCCAGATTCTGGTCACGGTCGGGGAGAACGTGCGCGCCGAGACCGCCTCGGCAGAGGAACCCGGCCGCAATCTTCCGTTCGAGCCGCGGTGGGTGCCGGCCACTGAACTACGCCTGGACGACATGGATCTCGACGAACTGGAAGGGTTGTCGGCTGACCTCGAGGAAACGTTATGCCGGCACTACTTCAACGACGACGAGTGGTCCGCGCTGACGGTGTTGGAAAGCTCTGTTCATGAGCGCATTGCCGAAGCGCTACGGGGTGCGGAATCGCAGTGGGCGGTCACCGTGTCGCGACACCGCTGGAAACTGATCGGCGAAGGAAACTTCGGGCAGGTATATCTGTCGCCGGACGGAACCCGGGCGGTGAAAGAACTTCTGCGCGGCCGGCGGTTCGGTCCGCACGAAGTCGAGCTGGCCACCCGGATGGGGGAGTTAGGGCATTCCCCCCGGGTGTTCTCCTCCACCGAGACGGCACTCGAAATGGAAATCGCTCCCGGGGCCACCTTGTGGGCCGATTACGCCCGCGCCGAGGACGAACCGGTCATGACGGCCGCCCAGGCCGCCAAGGTCGCGGCCGCCCTGCACGACCTCCACAAGATGGGATACGCCCACGGCGACTTACACGCCCTGCAGTTCCGTGTTGATGGCGACAACGTGAAAATGCTCGACTTCGGTCTCAGCGTCCCGCACTCGGAGCGCCCGGTGAAGGCCCTGCATGATCTGAATAAGATTCGGAGCCTCGTTTTTTGGGAGAACCCGGAACTAGAAGCGATCCCGTACGTCCGGTTGGTGAACAAGCACCTCGGCGCGTACCGCGACGTGGCAGGTCAGTCCAAAGCAGCGGTGGCACAACGTGATGAAATCGCGAAAGCGTATCTGAAAGAACTGGAGGAACTATGAGCAAGAACCTCGACGCGATGATCCGACGGAAAGCGCTGATGCGCGAAGACACCGACGAGGCTGAGCAGCAGGCCCAGCAGATCCTTGAGGACGTCCTGCGTAACGGGGGCCTCACCACCGAGGAAAGCTACATCCTGATGCTCGCCCACTGACTCAGCGGTGCATCGGGCCGGAATCTAAGCCGGCCGTATCCACCGCTGCTGCTCTTCGGGCACCGGTATCCACTGCTCGTGCAGGTCGCAGTGGCTGAAACCATCGGTGCGGCCCGGGATGATGAATTGTTGGGCACAGTTCGAGCAGGAGACGTAGCCCGGCGCGTTCTGTAGGTCGCGTCCACCAAGGAAGACCACGAAACTACTCAGTGCCTGGGTCGTCGAGTCGATCCAGGGTCCGGCGGTGACTGTCCGCGATTCGAGTCGGGCGTCGACCGGGCCCCCGTGTTCACGTTGGCGGTCTCTGACATAGCGAAGGTTACCGTCCGCCCGCTCGGGGTCGCTGGTTTCGATGATGACCCGCAACCGCATACCTTGATAGTCCTTGTAGCCGGTGTAGACGACGCAATACTCGGTATAGGTGCCGGCGTCGGTGTGTAACTGGTTGAGGTTGGCGCGATCAAACGTCGGGCGGGCAGAGTGGTTGGTGGTCGCGGCCATCGTGGTTACCTCCTGAAAGTGGACTGTCCGAGGGTCAGTATTCGCCGCGAGGTCGGCTGTCGCGGCCGTTTTCCTCGGTTCAGGGCCGCTCTAAGTCCTCTTGAAACCCTCTGCCCGCGGTCTGATGCTGGAATTCTGCCCGGCACGTCGACCGGGACGGAGTGAGGAGTGGATGGTGTGCCGATCCAGTGGAGAGCCCGGCGGGCCGCGGCGATGTTCGGGAGACACCCGCACCAACTATGGACGGGCCGTGCACGAGGTGGATCGACTCGAGGAGCAGGAGCGCCATGTGATGGGTCGCACTCCTCGGCCGAGCGGTAACTCCGGTGTGCACGCGGCGCTGCGTGCGGCAGTTCTGCGAATGACCGACACCGACCCCGATGAACTCGACGCGGAGGTCCACGCCGCTATGGCGCAGGTGTGTCAAGACTGTGGCGACATCGGCCCCGGCTACTGCGTCTGCGGCCGTGCGGCCGCAGGGGGTTCACCGAAACAGCGGCCATCTATCCAGGCCGCCGCTATCCCACAGGGGCCGCCGCCGGCGAAAACCACGTCCTGGGGCGATCGGGTGTGTGAGGACTGTGGCGGCATTGGCCCCGGCTCCTGCGTCTGCGGCTTAGCCGCCGCAGGGGGATCACCGAAACAGCGGCCTTCTATCCAGTCCACAGTCCTGGTCGGGGTGTGCTTCTTCTGCGATGCCACGACCGATGGCGGTGCCCATCTGACACGGTTCGGCAAACTCTGCTGCGACTCGTGCTGGCCGGAGATGAAGGACGTCTCCTGAGCGGCCGGTCAAGACCGGAAGTGGCCCCAGTGAACGAAGTCCAGGCTTTTGTGGCGCTGCGGCATCGCGGCTTCACACCGCCATTCGGCCGCGGCCGATGCGATCAGTGCGCCCTGCACATCGCGACGCAGGGCCACCGCGATGGCTGCCCTCAAACGGGTGCGTAAATCACCCGGATTTCGGGCGCCCGGCGCTGTCGGGTCGTGTTGTTACCGTCATTTCAACGCCTTGTGAGTGAGGCATTAACGGAGGTGGAACGTGGTGTCTGCAGTGGATGTAGCCCCTGCGAAGGTGGGGTCAGAGTTGGCGGTGCGCCTGGATAAGTACGACTTCGCCGAGGCCGTCGCCTGGGCGGCGCGCACCCTGCCGAGCCGGCCGACGGATCCCGTTTTGGCGGGGGTGCGGATCACCGCGCGCACTGGGGTCGTGACGATCGCGGCGTTCGACGGTGAGGTGTCCGGTGAAGTGGAGATCAGCGGTGACGTCGCCTCTCCGGGAGCGGTGTTGGTGTCGGGGCGGCTGGTGTCGGAGATCAGCCGGTTGTTGCCGGCCAAGCCGGTCGACTTGGCCTGTGAGGGTTCACGGTTGGTGCTGACGTGTGGCAGTGCGCGGTATTCGCTGCCGATGATGCCCGTGGAGAGCTATCCGGATTTGCCCGTGGCGCCGGCGGAGACCGGTGTGCTGTCGGCGGAGGTATTCGGTCATGCGATCTCCCAGGTGGCGGTCGCGGCGGGGCGCGACGACATGCTCACGATGCTGTCGGGCATCAGGATCGAAATCAGCGGCGACAAGGTGGTGATGGTGGCGACGGATCGGTTCCGTCTCGCCGTGCGGGAGTTGGCGTGGGCGCCGGATGTCGCTGTCGCTGACGCTGCGGTGATTGTGCCGGCCAAGGCGCTGGCGGAGGCGGCCAAAAACCTGCCAGCCGGATCTGAGGTGCACTTGTGTCTCGGCAATGCCGAGGAGGTAGGCAGCACGCGTCTCCTCGGGTTGCATAGCGGCACTCGGCGGAGCACCCACCGCTTGCTGGACACCGACTTTCCGAAGTATCGGCAGCTGCTGCCGGTCGAGTACAGCGCGGTGGCCACCCTGGGTGTGCCGATGTTGGTGGAGGCGATCAAGCGGGTCGCGTTGGTGTCCGCTCGCGGCGCCCAGCAGGTTCAGATGCAGTTCAGCAGCGACGGGGTGCTGCATCTGTCGGCAGGTGGCGGCGACGATGGCGGCCAGGCCGAGGAAGACCTTCCGGTCGAGTTCACCGGTGAGCCGTTGACGATCGCGTTCAATGCTGGCTACCTCATCGACGGCCTCGGTGCGTTGCACTGCGACAAGGTGACGTTCGGGTTCACCACCGCCGTCCGGCCCGCGGTGCTACGGCCGGCCTCAGACGACGCGGCCGCCGGGCCGGGGCCGTTCGCCGCCGGCCCCGCCGATTACCTGTACCTGCTGATGCCGGTACGCATCCCCGACTAGCACCGAGCGCAACGAAAGGGTACTGCGATGCCGTCTGAACTTAGCTACCTCGTCTCGTGTTCCGGGTGCTACAACAATTCCGTTGTTGCGGTGAAGGATCCGTGGCGCGGTCCCGAGGCGGTGGTCGCCGAGGAGCGCCGCCAGCTCGCCCTGAACGGGTGGAGCACCGAACGAGGCTTCGTGATCTGCCCCGGCTGTGTTGCGGCCATGGCACCCGCCATCGCGGTCTAAGGCAACGGCGATTCGATGAATTCCCCAGTGAATCTCGGTGACTATGCGAGGAACCGGCGGCCGACACCAGGAACGAATAAGCCGGATCGTCGGGACCTTGTCGCGGCCGTCGACCAGATCCGCGAACTTCATGCCCCTGTCACGGTGTGCCGCGGCTGCTGCAGCCGGGAATGCCCGGGCGATTGTGACTGGTCGGACGCATATAGCGGCGAGCTCCTTACGGTCTGTGCGCACTGCTGTCTGGACGGCTACCCGCACGAGGGGAAACAGAATTACACCTGCCTCGATGACCACCATCACGGTGCCGAGGAGGGTGCGGCGCGGCAGATGTGCGCGACCACCGCGATCCTCGACCAGGTGCTCGGCGGGACACTGTGATGCCCGAGCAGAAGCCGTGCCTGAAGTGTTCCCGGTTGTATTTTCCGCTGCGCCGAGGGTTCTGCAATCGTTGCGACGCGAAACGCCGCGCACTGCACGGATACCAGTGCAGCTACGTCGATGCGGGGCCGGTCCGTGCCCACCTTGAAACGCTGAGGCAGTCGGGGCTGGGGCTTCGGCGGATAGCGGAAATCACCGGAGTTCGCCGCAAGACGCTGAACTGTCTGGCCAACGGGCGCAGTGATCGTGGCAGCGGACCCAGCAAGCGGGTCTCGGCATGGACCGCCGGGGCGGTCCTGGCCGTTGAGATTCCCCGCGTCGCCCACCGTGTGGTCGCCGGCGGGCAAATCGTGGATGCGATCGGCACGGTGCGCCGGCTGCAATCACTGGTCGCCTTCGGCTATCCACGGTCCTATCTGGCTGCCCGGATCGGCATGCAACCGAGCAACATCACCAAGTTTTTCGACCCGGCCACCCTGACGGTGTGCGCGTCCACCGCCCGCCGGGTTGAGGCCCTGTTCGCTGAACTGCAAACCACTCCCGGGCCCAGCCAGCGCGCCCGGAACGAGGGGGTGCGCCGCGGCTGGGACGTTCCGTTGGCGTGGGAGGAAAATGAACTCGACCGCTTCGCCGTCGACACCACCCCCGCCGAAGCCCCGGCCACCAAGGATGAGGTGGACTTCGCCGAGTTGTACGCCGAGTTGCGCTACCTCGGATTCCGGGACGCCGACATCGCCGCTCGTTACGGCATCGAGGTGGCGTCGCTGCGCCAACGCCTCACACGCCTCGAGGTGGCCGCCCAAGAAACCCGTCTGGCCAGCTGACCCGGCGGTGCCCTATGGTGCTTGCAGGCCGCCCGCGGCGGCCTGACTCTCGGCCCGCGCCTCCCGCCCACATCGGGTGCTCGCACAGATCCGAGACAAGGCCCCCAGGGCTTCGCGGACGAGCTGGCTGATCCCCCTTATTCAAAGACACGTCCGGGCAGATGTGGGATGCCGGGACGCCACCCTTTGAAAAGGACAACTCCCCATGGCCGATAACGCCGCCCACCGCCGTGCCGCCCGCGAGCACCAAAAAGCCACCGGCGACTCTTACACCCGATCACTGCGCCAAGTCGACTCCCGTGCCGGCGGCGACCTCGACGGCCACTACCGCTGGCGGGTGTCGGCAGACTTTGACCCCGTCGCCGCGACCGACCGCGACGTCCAGGCCTGGACAGAGGCCCTCGGAGACCTCGGGCCCGGCGGACGCCTTCGGTGCGGGCCCCGCGACACCCAGGTGTCGGCGTATCTCGGTTCCTTTCCGGCGGCACTGGCGCTCCTTGCCCGCGCGCACACGGTGATCGGCGCCGGCCCGTCTAATCTTCTTCTGTACCGCGAGGTGTTGCCGGGCCGGCACAAGTTGTTGCGCCGCCTCGTGGAACAGCGGATCGCCGCCGGCGTCGGCGGCACGCCCAGGGATGCCGGCGATGAGTGGGCCGAGTCGTCGTCGGCGGTCGTCGAGTTCCTGCCGATCCTCATCGAGTGCGGCCTGGATGACGACGATCAGGACTATTTCGTGTCGAAGCCGTGGAAATGGTCCTTCGAGCACGAACTGTGGGAGGTCGCCGGATCACCGACACCACCAGAGGCCGCGCGCGGCGCCCGGGGCGGGCGGCAGTGGATGACGCCGGAGTCGTGGAATCACTTCCAAGAACTAGTGAGTGCCTATTGGGATGAACCGGCGTCATTCACCACCGCGATGGGCGACATGCACTACCACCTGAGCACAGGCAGCGATATCGGAGTGCCGGAACCCAGCGAAGAATCATGATGGCCGGGCCGGCCTGATACCTGGCGACTCTGTCGCTGACTGGGCACAAAAAATGTCAGTGGGCACTTGTATTCTTGAAGGTGTTCCCCCGGTGGGGATTAGCCAGAAAGAGGAGAAGTGTGATGACCACAGTCACAGAACCCCAGTCGATGATCCTGTACTTCCGCAACGGCTCCAGCGACAAGGAATATCGGGTCTGGATCGAAGCGAAGGACGCCGGTTGGGTTGTCAACTTTGCTTACGGGCGTCGGGGAGCGTCGTTAAGTACCGGCACGAAAACCTCAAGCCCGGTCGAATACGCCGCCGCGCTGAAGGTGTTCGACAAGCTCGTGTCGGAGAAAACCAGCAAGGGATACAGCCCGGGGGAGGCCGGAACGCCCTATCAGCACACCGACAAAGCCAAGCAGGTGTCGGGCCTTCTCCCGCAGCTGCTCAACACGATTGACGACCGTGAGGTCTCAAGCCTGATCGACAACCCCGCCTGGTGTGTGCAGGAAAAGTTCGACGGCCGCCGGATGATGCTCCGCAAGGTCGGCGAGGCCGTGGAGGCGATCAACAAGCTCGGGCTGATCGTCGGTCTCTCCGCCCCGATCGCGGAGGCCGCACTGGCGCTTCCCGGTGACTTCGTCCTCGACGGAGAGGTGATCGGTGATCGGCTCTGGGCATTCGACGCTCTGAGTGTCGGGGGTGTGGAGTTGGGCGCGAAGTCCTATCGCGACCGTTACGCCGCGCTGAGCACCCTGCTCGGCAGTGAAGGTGCGATCGTCGCGGTGCCCTGCTGGACTGACGCCGCCGACAAGGCCGACAACCTCGTTGCTCTCAAGTCCCGCAACGCCGAGGGTGTGGTGTTCAAGCACTTGGACGCCGCTTACACTTCCGGTCGCCCCGCCAGCGGCGGAACTCAGCGGAAGCTGAAGTTCGTCGCCACGCTGTCTGCGGTGATCGAGAAGGTCAACGCCAAGCGCAGTGTTTCGGTGTCCCTGCTCGACGGAGACGAGTGGAAGCCGATGGGCAATGTCACTGTGCCCGCCAACCAGGCCGTCCCCACGCCCGGCGATGTGGTGGAGATTCGTTACCTCTACGCCATTCCCGGCGGTTCACTGTTCCAGCCGACCCTGCTCGGTGTGCGTGACGACATCCTCGCTTCGGAATGCGTCGTCGGGCAGCTGAAATACAAGGCATCCTGACGTGTACGGCACGTGCGTCTCGGGCCGCCACGACGACTGTGGATACGGGCCGGGTCGGCAGTTCCCTAACGGAATCAAGCTGAGCGACGGCACCCGCTACATATGCCCGTGTGGATGCCACCGTGGCGAAATGGTGATCCCTAAGCCCACCGCCGCCGATCGCCGCCGGCTCAAGTCACGCATCGAGGCCAAGGCCGCCCAGCGTGACGCGGAACTGGCCGAGCTGGCTGCGCGCGCCGAAAGGGAAGCCCGCATACTTCCGCCGCCGGCAGCGCCGAACGAAAAGGGAAAGACAGGTACGTGACGAACGACATGAAGGAAGCCGCTGTGAAGAAGAAGACGAAAACCTTTCCGCTGGTGATCCAGGAAGGCGGCTCGACAGGGGAGATCTATGTGCACGGGTTCTACAGCCTCCGGGACGCCAGACGCTTCCGGGCCAGCGCAGCGAGAGCTGCCTATCGGACGTCTGCACCAATTCGGGTTCCGATCGAATTTGAGGAGCACCTGGATGTAATCCAGGACATCGTCAAGGCCGCCCTAAATCCGGCCTACCCGCAGGACGAGCACCCGTGACGCCCACAGCTGGCGGTCATGTCTCCGATGATGAGGGCGCCAGCCAGCGCAAGTGGCGGGAGTATCAGCAGAACGCTGGCGGCGGACCGGACCTGCCGATAGAGATCGACGACGCCGGCCCCGCCGCGTCGGCGGTAGTTCTGGCGGGCTACGACGTCGCCAAGGCCGGCCGATACTGGGTGTTGACCTATCCCGATGGTGGTTGGCAGCGCACCAAAACCCGGCATGACGCCCACCGCCTGGCCGCACTGCACTTCTGCGCTCGCCCGGCGTGGACGATCGAAGTTCAAGGTGACGGCGCAGGGCCGGCGTGATTCAGGGACGGGTAAGGGCAGCGTGGGTGCGCCGATGCCCGCACTTCATCTTTGACATGGGTCATTACCGTGCCGTCGGTGGGGATTGCCGTTGTGACGACCCGTCTCACCCGATGGGCGAATGGGGATACGTGTGGGACGGCCAGCAGTGGCTGGCGCCGGATGTGGCCGGACGGTTGGCCAAACCCCGATCCCTTCAGGGACAGGAGGACATCACATGAGTGCCGTTCACACCGCCAACAGCACCGGGTTCGCCAAGCACTGGATGAATGCGAACGTTGCACTGATGAACGCGATTGCCAAGCCGTCGCAGGAGGCGTTCATCGACGCGCACGGTCACGCCATCCGCGCCATCGGCGCGTCTTACGGCGGTTTGCAAGACGCTGAGTGGGAAATGGGCCAGGCGCTAGCCCGACTCATCACCGATGCGGCGGCGCGCTACGGGCACTTCGTCCCGTAAGCGGCTGCCCCCGGAAATCTCGGCCACCGCCCGCCCACCGCCGGCCCACCCGGGGGCACACCGAGCACCAGGCCCTCACCGAGCTGCCCACCTCGACACCACGTACGCGCAGGCCAACTACGACGAGCGTTACAGGTTTTAGCCGGCCAGCTCGTCGGCCGGGGGCCGGGGGTTCTGGGTGGTTCGGCGGGGGGAGTGTTGCGCCGCGCCGTGGGTGTGTGGTGGGGGCGTGTGCCGGTGGGGTTCGGGGAGGATGGGGGGTGTGGTGCTCGAGGTGCCCTAGCCTCATCGAGCGTGTCGCGCCAGCCGACATAGCGCAGCGGAGGGTGACGGTGAGTGGTGTGGGTTCGGCTGCGCGCAGCGCCGTGGCGGTCGGCGTCAGCCGGCCCGGGGGGTCGGCGCCGCAGGCGCTTCCCCCCACTACTCAAATACGGAAAACCCAGCAAACACATACGCGCATGCCGGCGGGGAGGCGCAGCCTCAACGTCGATACCACCAACAACGAAAAGCATTGCAAGACAATACAACTCGATCCACCCGTAAACCGTTGGGCGAAGCCCAAACTCACGCAACCACATCGTAAACCGTTGCGGCACAACCACACTCGACCCCGCTCATAGGCCGGCAACGCCGGCCAACCCAGCCGCGGGGCGCAGCCCCGACCCCGTCCCCGGCGAAGCCGGGCGCGGG